>DATGLJ010000162.1:0-4589 GCA_035294185.1 Occallatibacter sp.
CCCGACTCATCGCGCGCCACCACCAGCGATATATGGCGATTGATGGCCACTTCGGCCTGCAGCAACTGCTGGCTGGTGGTGTTCACGTCGGTTGCGTAGGTGAGCGTAAGGCCGCGGCCGACCTGCTCCTGCACCGTGACGCGCGAGGTCGAGTTGCCGAAGGCGCCCAGATAGTCGGGATCTACCTTGACCGAACCGGCGCCGAAGAGCTTCTGTACGCGGCTGCTTACCGTTGCGTTCAGCGCTCCGCCCAGCAGGGCGTCGGTGCTCGGATTGGCAAGCTGCTGCTCCTGCTGCTGGGTGTAGAGCCGTTCCTGGTCTTCGGTGTGTCCGAGCGCCAGCAGCGAAACAACGTCCGCCTCGGGAAGCGGCGGATCGCTGCGGTAGGTTACGGCCAGCTTTTGCGGCGGCCCATGCAGCCCCAGGGTGATGTCGTAGTCCTCGACGTGCGCCGTAGCCGTCAGGTCGATCACCGGCTCGATGCGCACCGGGTTGGCGAATGCGACTTCGCCGTGCTGCAGGTCGTAGCGGGTGCCCGCAATCACCGCGCTGCCCTCGGTAATCGAAACCTGGCCCAGCACCGACGGCGAGGCCAGCGTGCCGCGCAGGCGCAGGTCTACGTCGCCGGCCAGCTTGGCGTATGCGTTCTGGAAATTCAACTGCGGCGAAGAGGTCAGGCGGACGTCCAGACGGACGTGATTCGAGGGCGCATTGGGCAGCGCCACCGTCTGCACGGACGCATTCGCCTGCGCGGCCAGTGCGGCCAGGTCGAGATCGGGGCTGGTGGCGAAGCGGGTGATCATCACGTTGCCGCTCAGCAGCAGGTTGGTCTGCGTCCCCTGCAGGCGCAGGTTGGCGTCGGCCAGCGAGCTTACGCCCTGCGGATAACGGATGCGCACGCCCTTGCCGGTCACCGAAAGATCGGCGTACAGGCCGTGCTGGTAGCTCAGGTAGCCGCCGACGCTTAACAGGCCGCCGCCGCTCATCGCCGTCAGTTGCCGCACTTCCAGCCGGTTCTGGTTGAACTCGAGCGTGCCCCGCAACTGGCTGAGCCCGTTGGGCACATCTTCAAGCGACAACGATCCGTTCTGGAACTCGATCCTTCCGCGCAGCCCGGGGTTTTCGACCGTGCCATGCGCTTCCACCTCGAAGCTGGTCATGCCGCTCGCCGTCAGATCCGGATCGAGCGTCTCGGCGAGCTTCAGATTGACTGATCCGCGCGCGGAAAGATCGATGCGCCGCGCGCCGCCGACCGCCATGCTGCCTTCTGCGCGCAGGTCCGTGTCCTCGCCGGTAATATGCACCGGATCGAGGCGGATCAGCCCATCGGACAAGGTGGCGTGAGCGCCGCCCTCGCCCACCAGCCGCACGCCGGCCAGCGTCATCGCCATGGCCTTGAGCGTGACTTCGCCGCGCAGCCGCTCGGGATAGGCCAGCGGCCCGCTGAGCGTAACCGTCCCGGCCATGGACGACTCTCCGCTCAGATCCACATGCGCCATTTTCAGGAGTGCGCCTACGTCGAAGCGCGAAAATTCCATCCGGCCGGCGGTAGCGTAGTCGCCGTACAGCGCGGTCTGCCCTGCGATCGACAGCTCGGTTCCGGCGAGCAGCGTCTTTGCGTCGTAGAGCAGGGCATGGCTGGCCGTGTGTGCGGTTACGTCGAGTTCGCCCAGCGGCTCGCCCCCGAACACAAGATTGCTTACCGATGCATGACACTGGAGGCGCGGATCGTCGATCGTCCCCGAGCCGGCAACCGAGATAGCAACCCTTCCCGCGACCGGCATGTTCAGCCGCTGCGGCCACGCCATCCGTTCGAGGGCCATCCCCGATCCGCGTGCGGAGGCCTGGAACGTTCGCGCGCCGAAGTCGTACATGCCGTTCGCCGTAACCGTTCCGCCGGCCGCGCTCACATGGATCTGCGTCAGATGCAGCCGCCCGCCGGCCATATCTCCCTGCGCCCGCGCGCGCGTGATCGTCTCGCCGAACAGGCTTCCGCCGTCGAGTTCGATCCATCCTGCGCCGTCCAGATCGTACAGCGCGCCATCGGCGTCGAATTGCGCATTCACGGTTCCGGTCGCAGGCAGCTTTGCCGCGAAGAACGGCCGCAGATCGTCCACGCCGATTTCCGCCGCCTGCACATGGGCATGCAGAATCGAATCGCGATCGAACGCGAGCCCGCGGGCAGGCGCGCGCCTGCCGGGCTTTGCGGGCCGTTCGAACCCCGCCGGCTGCAGGGCCGCATCCAGCGTCCCGCTGATCTTCAGACGCGCGGCTCCGCGCTCGAATGTCCCGTGTTGAATGGCGATGCGCGCCGGCGAGTAGCTCCCGGCCGCCTCGACAAGATCGAACTCGACGAATTTCGGACTGCCTGCCGCCTGCTGGCCGGCTGCCCGCGGCTCCGGCATCTCCATCGACAGAGAGGTGGCCCTCATCGCGCCCGCAATGCTTGGCCGCAGCAGCGATCCCGTCCACGCGCCATGGAACTCGCCGTTGCCGGCCAGCTTTACGGGCAGCGCCGCCGCGCCGGCTCTTGCGCCGCGCTTATAGCCCAGGTCGCGCAGCACGGTATCGAACTCGGCGAGATTCTGCGAACGAAAGTCGATGGCCAGAACGCTCGCCCCGGTCATCGGATAAGCGCCCAGCCTGCCGCTCGCCTGCAATTCGCTTGCCGGCAGCTTCAGGTCCAGCTTCCGGATATCTACCGATCCATCGCGCTGGGTGTAGGTCGCGTCCACAACGCCGTTTGCCGGCACTCCGCCTGCCGAGGCCGCGGCGCCGGCGGGCGGCGCATTCAGCGCCAGGGTCGCGCTCACCTTCACCGTGCCGTCGTCGCCCCGTATCCACGTTGCTTCGGCCGGACCGTTCAGCAGCGCATGGATTCCGAGATTCTGGAAGGGCGGTTCGCTCACCATCCCGAGCAGCGTATCGAGCGGCAGGTTTTTGAGCACCGCGGTCACTTTGCCGTTTACCGGGATCGTTTCCTCGGCGCGCGCCGCAGCGTTGGCCGCAACGCGCGCCGTCCCGGGAGCTTCCATCCTGACGACGCTTCTGTTCGGCGGCAGCCAGTCGGTCAGATCGACCGTTCCCTCCATCTGCCCGCCCCGCCGGAAGCGCGCGACAATCCCGTCGATCAGCAGCCGGCGTTCGTCGGCATGCACCCGCGCATCCAGCGTTACATCCCGCGCCGTCACGCCGGTTCCCACGTATGCGCCGCCGTCCACATGCACTTTGCCGTCAATGTGGAACTGCTGCGCATCGCCGGATGCGGCAAGATCGAGATGCGCGATGCCCTCGGGCGCGAACGGGTAGCCGGTCACCGGCTCAAGCAGCCGCATGTCCAGCTCGCCCTTCGCCGTGCCCTGCCAGCGCGGATGCGCGAAATCCACGAGCGCGCCGGCGATGTCCAGACCGTTCTCTTTGCCGCCGGGTCCGCGCGCGCTGACCAGCAGCCGGCGCAGATAGAATGCGTTTCGCGTCAGATCCGCAGTCGCCTGGAAGCGGCCATGCACCGGCCTCTCGGCTTTTTTGCCTGCACCGCGCGCCAGCTTCAGGTCCGTCGCGCCAGCCTCGATGCGGTAACTCTCCGCCGCGCCCTGCCCGGCCGGAACGTAGCTCAGGCGCAGCGAAAGATCCTCGGCGCGGAAGTCGAGCGGTGCATAGCGATCCTGGAAGTCAAAGCCGGCGGCGCGATTGTCGTAATCGATCAGACCGTTCTCGACTGCGACATGTCCGGCCTGAAGATCGAAAAGACGATCGATTACGGGCTTGCCTGCGCCCTCTGGCCGCCGCGGGCGCGGCTGATTGGTCGAGCCGTCGGGATAGACAATCAGGTGCAGCCGCGGCCGCTCGATCTCAAGGCTCGTCAGGACAAACTTCGGGCTGAACAGGTTGAGAACGCTCACCTGAACCCGCAGCCGGCCGATGCTCGCCCACGGCGCTTCGCCCGCCGCCTCGCGCCCGTGCACCACCACGCCGCCGGCCTCGGCCTCCATCGCCAGCAGCCGCCAGTGGAAGCTCGCAATCTCCGCACGCCCGCCGGTCATGCGCTCGATCGAGGCTGCAATGCGTCCCCGCACGAGATTTTCAAAGGCCGCCGAACTTGCGTAGAAGTAAGCGGCAAGCAGCGACAGAACGAACAGCAGGGCTGCGCCGCCGATGGCCAGCGGCACATGGCGAAGGAAGAATCTCCGCAGCCGCTGCCGCATGCGGCTTACCGGCCTGGCCGCCTGCCTGACGCTCTCGGCGAGCTTGTTTTCGGTGCCGCTGCTCATGGCTTCTTCTCCGCGGCCTCCGGGGCAGCCGCCGGTTGCAATGCCGGGTCCAGGATCTCCACCTCGCCCTGCTGGCGCAGGCTCTCAAGCCACTGATCGAATAGCACGTTCACCTGCTGCTCGAGCAGAATTTCTGCAATGCGCGGAGCGACTTCTTTGAGCGCCGGCGCCGGTTCGCCGGCTGCATATTGCGGCAAAAGCGTGTTCTTGTAGTAGGCCTCGATCTCGGGTTCGGAGATACGGATGCCGCTGCGGAAGCGCTGCTCGATAAAGCCGAGAATCTCCATCCGGTAACGAATGTAGGCCTCCACGCGCTTG
>DATGLJ010000163.1:0-10247 GCA_035294185.1 Occallatibacter sp.
GGCTTTTATCCAATTTGTCCGGGCAAGGCGGAGTACGTAGCCGGCAGTCCGTTGTTTGACCGCGCGACCCTGCGGCTGCCGGGCGGAAAAACGGCCGTGATCGAAGCGCAGAATCAGGCGCCGGAGGCGGTGTACGTGGGCAGGCTGCTGGTGAACGGGAAGCCGCGCACGGAACCTGTGATTTCGCACGAGGAGATTGCGGGCGGCGGACGGTTGACATTTGCCATGCAGACCGAGCCGGCGACACGGGCCTGATGCAGGCTTGCTGTATCGCACAGCCGCGCGGTACAACTGACTCGATCTCATGACCGATCTGACCGCGTCGGCGCGGCCTGCGCCGGATCATCCCAGCTCGAATCGACGGCTCGCCGGCGCGGCGCTCGTCTGCTCGCTCGGCGGGCTGGTGTTTGGCTACGATCTGGGCGCGCTTTCTGCCGCCAGCCAGAACCTGCGCGACTTTTTTGGGCTTGCGCCGGGAGCCTTCGGCCTTACGATTTCAGCTTCGCTGTGGGGAACCGTGTGCGGAGCGCCATTGGCCGGCGCGATTGTCGACCGGTTGGGGCGGCGCGCGCTGATTGGAGCGTGTGCGCTCATCTATGCGTTCGCCGCTATCGGAATGGCGCTGCCGTTTACCGCCGCGTGGTCCGCGGTGCTGGCGCTGCGCGTGGCCGGCGGAGCAGCTATCGGCGGATTCACGGTGGGCTGCCCGCTTTATCTTGCGGAGCTGGCGCCCGACCGGCTGCGCGGCCGGCTGGTCAGCCTCTTTCAGGTGCAGGTTGGTGTGGGCGTGGTTGCGGCATTTGCACTGGGCGCGCTGCTGCTGCGGATCACTTCAACGGCAGGCTATTGGCGGTGGTGCTTCGGCGTGGGCGCTGTTCCGGCCGTGCTGTTGCTGAGTCTGCTGTGGGCGCTGCCGCGCGATCCGCGTCATTTCGCGCGGAGGTCCGAACCGGTTGCAGGCGGATCTGCCGGACAGCAGCCGGACGGGGAGCTGGTCCATGAGCGGTTGTTCCAGCGCAAATATCTGCGGCCGCTTGCCTGGGCGACGAGCGTCGCCGTTTTCAACCAGCTCTCCGGCGTAAATATATTGTTGCTGTATCTGCTTGAAGTGCTCTCCAGCGCGGGCCTGGGCCGGCTGCTGGGACATACCTATACTGTCTGGATCTCGAGCCTGAGCCTGGCCTTCACCTTCGCCGGTTTGAGCTTTATCGACCGGCTGGGGCGCAAGCCGCTGCTGATCCTCGGCTCTGCCGGCATGTTTGCCTGCCTCGCCGCGCTGGCAGCGGCGATTCCGCTGCATATTGTTCCGGCCGGCTATCTGCTCATCATCGCGGCCTACAACCTGTGCTTCGCTTTTTCGCAGGGTACCGTGGTCTGGGTTTATCTCAGCGAGCTTTTTCCGCCGGCGGTGCGCGGAGCGGGCCAGGGCTACGGCGCAACGGTGCACTGGGTGGCGAATGCCGCGCTCATCTGGCTGTTTCCGATTGTGCAGCATGCGGCTCCGGCGGCCTGTTTTTACGGGCTGGCGGCAATGATGGCGGTGCAGATCGCCGTCGTCTGGCTCTGGTACCCGGAGACGCGCGGCGCCGGGCTCGGAGCCGTGGCTTAGTTGGCCCACGCGCCGTTTTGTTCTTCCCGGACGGCTCCGCAGACGGAGTACGATGATGAAGCAAAGCAAAAACACGGATCAGCCGATCGCTGAGAAGGCCATGAAAAAAAACCACGCACCTACCCTGGTCGATGTCGCCCGCGAAGCCGGCGTCTCACTCAAAACAGCCTCGCGCGTATTGAATCATTCGGCCAACGTGAGCCAGAAAAAGGCGGAGAAAATCCGGGGCGTGATGGAACGGCTGGGCTACCGGCCCAACGAACTTGCCCGCGGATTGAAATCGCGCAAATCGGCCGCCATCGGCATGATCGTTCCCAATCTTTCCGACCCGTTCTTTTCGAGCGCCATCAAGGCCGCCCAGGAAGAGGCGCGCGCCAACGGGCATGTGGTGATTCTTTCAAGCTCGGGCGGGTATGCGGAGGTGGAGCGGAGGGAGATCGAGACGCTGGTGCGGCGGCAGATCGACGGGCTGGTCCTCGCCCCGGCCGACAGCCGGGAGGACCACCTCAGCGCAACCATTCCGGCCGATCTTCCTGTGGTTACCTTCGACGAGCCGGTGCGGTCGGCCCACTACGATGTGGTGACGGTCAACAATCGGGAGAGTGCGCGCCAGGCCACTGCGCACATGATCGAGCAGCATAACGCGCGCAACGTGGTGGCAATCGGGGCGCGGCCGCATCTCTACACCTGCGCCGAGCGCGTAGCCGGCTATCGCGAGGCTATGCTGCATGCGAAGCTGACGCCGCGCGCCTGCCTGGTGGAGCACGAGAGCCAGCTTACGCCGGAGCGGCTTGAAAAAGAGCTGTTCGCTCCAGGCAGCGTGGACGCTATTTTCTCTCTCAACTGGGTGTGCACGATTCTGGCGCTCAAAGGGCTGCGCGCGCTCGGCCGCCAGGCGGGCCGCGATGTTCTTCTCATCTCTTTCGACGACTTCGAACTTGCCGATATGCTCACGCCGTCTCTGTCTGCGGTGCGCCAGCCCTCCGAAAAGCTGGGCACGGAGGCGACCAGATTGCTCTTCGAGCGGCTGAAGGGCGAACGGGAGAGCCCGCCGCGTTCGCTGGTTCTGCCTACGGAACTGGTCCTGCGGGAGTCGTGCGGCTGCCGGCGGTGAGCAGGCAGGGGGCTGCACGCAGAACTCGCAAAGTGGCGGCAACACTCTCGCCCAAGCAATGCGCAGCGCTCACGGCGCGGTACCGGAACCGGAGGATATGTTTCTATGTAAGCTATTGAAATAATTTAACATATAATTTAGAGACCGATCTCTAAAAAATCCTTGACAATCAATAATTTCGATAATTACCATTTGCAAGCTGGTTGACATCGTTGTCAGCCGGCTCCATCAGAGGGAGGAACAACTGTATGCTTCATACGCCAGTGAATAGCAGACCTCGATCAGGCGCTGCATGGGCGCTGCCGGTCGCTTGCGCGATCGCGCTGCTCATGCTCCTTTGCCCGCGCTTTCTCCAGGCGCAGGCAGACCAGGGCGCCATCGTTGGCCTGGTCGTCGACTCCACCGGCGCCGCCATTCCCGGCGCGCAGGTCACTCTAACCAATCTCGACACCGGCCTGGTGTTGACCGCCAAGTCCAACGCAACCGGCGACTACTATTTCGCGCCTATCAAAACAGGCCGTTACACAGTAAGCGCATCGGCAAAAGGATTTGAGACTACCGTGGAGAACAACATCGTTGTCCACGTGCAGGACCGTCTGAACATTCCGCTCAAACTGAATCCGGGCAGCGCAAGCGAGACGGTGACAGTGACCTCGGCCGCGCCGCTCATGCAGACGCAGACCGCCGAAACAGCCGTCGATGTCGATTCCAAGTTCCTCAATGACGCGCCGCTCGAAAACCGCAACTGGGTCTTCATCACCCAGGAAGCGCCGGGCGTCACGCCTTATGTCGGGCGCGGCTCAGGCAACGGCGATTTTTCATCCAACGGTCAGCATGCCGAGCAGAACAACTACACGCTGGACGGCGTTGACGACAACGTGGCCAACAGCGACTACATCAACGGCTCGGAGTACAACGTGGCGCCTCCGCCCGATGCCATCTCGGAATTCAAGATGGAGACCAGCAACTACAGCGCGGAGCTGGGCCGCGGCCACGCGGCGGTGATCAACGCCACCACCAAGTCCGGCACCAATGAGATTCACGGCGACGCGTGGGAGTACGTGAGAAATACGGCCCTCGACGCGCTGAACTGGAACACGGCCCCCGGCACAAAGGTTGCGCCTTTCCACATGAATCAATTCGGCGCTACCCTGGGCGGCCCGATCATCAAGAACCATCTGTTCTTCTTCGGCTATCTCCAGGAGTCGCGCTTCGTGAACGGCGCGGTTCCGAGCACCTACAGCGTGCCGACGCCGCGCATGCGCCAGGGCGACTTCAGCGAGCTGCTCAATCCCAGCCTGACCGGCGGTTCCTGTCCGACGGTGCTGTACGTGCCCAACTCCAACACCGGTTCGTACACATGCAGCAGCAACAACTCGCAGGGCAATGGCACGGCGCCGACAGGCAATGTCCAGACCACCAATACCAGCCCGGGGCCCGTTTACGACGGCATTCAGTTCACTGCGGGGCAGAACGTCTTCGCTCCGAGCCAGATCGATCCGGTCGCCCAGAAAATCCTCCAGCTCTATCCCTGCCCCAACTATGCTTCTCCGGGACAGGCCAATTTCGGCAAGCCCAATGGAGGATGGAGCACGGGCAATTGCAACTCCACAAGCGACACCGACATCGGACCGACCGGCAGTAACTACCAGACGGCTCTCATCCAGGACATCGATCCCATCAACTGGGGCGGAAAGCTCGACTGGAACGCGAGCGCCCGCGATCTGGCCACCTTCGGGGTCAATTATCAGCACCTGATCGAGACCAACACTTCGCCCCTGGGCGCGATCCTTGACGGATACCCGAATTACGGCGGCCACAATCAAAGCTTCCTGGGCGACAGCTTCACGCTCAGCGAAACCCATACCTTCTCGCCCACGCTCATCAACGTAGTCACCTTCGCCTTTAACTGGGGCAACTACTCAAACCTGCAGTACAACTACAACCGGAACATCGCGGCGACCCTGGGCATGAACGGCGTGCCCGTCAACACGTCCCTGCAGGAGGGCGGCCTGCCGTCGGTCAGCATCGGCGGCTTTACCGGCTTCGGAACGCACGGCAACGATCCGGCCCATGAGGGCATGAATACCCTCCAGCTGATGGACAACCTCACCAAGGTAGTCGGCAACCACTCGCTGAAGATGGGCTTCGAGGCCCTGCCGGGGCGCTGGTACAGCACCAACGCCTCCCAGCCGCTGGGCAGCTACAGCTTCAGCGGCACGTTTACCGGCGTCTCGGGGTTAAAAGGCCCCAGCGGATTCGGCGGCGCGGACTTCCTGGCCCTGGGCACGTTGTCGGCGGGCGGATTCAGCGATACCACCCCCTATTCCTTTGCCGGATACGCCAGCAGCGACAACATGAACAGCGCCAGCATCAGCACGTTCACATACACGCACTTCGTGCAGAAGTACTTTGCCGGCTACATCCAGGACGACTGGAAGGTGACGCCCAAGCTCACGGTCAACCTGGGCATCCGCTACGAGTACTTCACGCCCAAGCGCGAGCAGTCCAACCAGCTGGCGAACTTCGTCTGGGAGAATGGCTACGTGACCAGCAATGGCGCCGTGGGAGCTTCGAAGATGGTCTTCCCGCAGGCTGACGCCGGTATGAAGTTCGATCCGAACCTCCTGGCAGAGCTCGCCGCCGACAACGTGCAGATTACCTATACCTCGAACCCCTACCTCTCGAACTTCCCGAAGGCCAACTGGTCGCCGCGTTTTGGCGCCGCCTATCAGATCGACGACAAGACCGTGGCTCGTATCGGCGCCGGCGTCTTCATGGGCGGCTTCGAGCCGGGCGGCGGAGCGGCCAATATCCTCAATCCCCCGTTCATCATGAACGCCAGCGTTCCCCAGCTGCCGAGCTGCACTCAGGGAAACTACTGCGAATCGCAAACTGCTTTCAACAATACGCTTGAGGGCGGTCTTGGCGGCTTCCAGGCGGCGGGCGGCATCGAGCACTATGCGACCTTCCCCGCCGTAGGCGAAGAAGACCCTGTCATGCACATGCCCTACACCATGAACTTCAACCTGAGCGTGCAGCGGGCCTTCTGGAACCAGACGACGGCGACGGTCAGCTACGTGGGCAACATGGGCCGCCATCTGGTGACGGGCATCAACAACCCGGATATGCCGCTGGCCATCACCATCGGCGGCGAGTCGCTCAACAGCCTCACGCCTGCGCCGCATCTCAGCGGGCAGTTCTGGATGTCGTGGACCGGCGCCAGCTCGTACAACGCGCTGCAGGCCGTGGTGCAGAAGCACTACACGAACGGCCTGAGCTTCCTGGGCAGCTACACATGGGGGCACGCCTTCGACAACACCACCGACCTGCTGGGCGGCGACCTCGGCTCGTACAAGCAGGCCGCGCTCATCCCGATCAAGTATGAGTGGGGGCAGTCGGGTTACGACATCCGGCAGCGCGCCGTCATCAACGTGGATTACGACCTTCCCTTCGGCGTGGGCAGGCAGTTTCTCAACCATCCGGGCCTGCTCGACAGGGTCATCGGCGGCTGGAAGACGGACATGGAGTGGTGGGGCCAGACCGGCCAGCCGTTTACGGTTGGCATCAGCAGAATCTCGGGATGGCAGAACGCCAATGGCGGCCTGGCCAACAGCGCCATCAAAATCGCCAATCCTTACTCGAACAAGCTGACCGCGCCTGCGGCCGATATCCCCGGCGGCAATCCGCTGACACAGAGCGGCATCACCACCGGGACGCCTTCGAATACAGCCGCGAACGTCTGCGCGGCTCAGACCAGAACGAGGGCGCGCTGGGCCAACCCCTGCGCCTTCGCCGATCCGCTGGGCGTTGTCAACACAGCCAACTCGACGGCCGTTGCCAACCTGGCGCCTTACGCCACCGGCTACTTCAACTATTACTCGCCGGCGGTTGGCGCAGACAACGCAATTGCCGCGGGAGGCTACAACACCAACGGGACGACAAACTCCCTCTATCCGCAGGGCGTGCCGTACGTCACCGGCTACGCGAACGTAGCGCCCTTCTTCGGCTCCCCGAAGAACGACGTTTCGGGTCCGGGCAACTGGCGGCTGAACGCCTCTCTGTTCAAGGACTTCAGGACATTCCGCGAGCAGTATCTGGAGTTCCGCGCCGACGCCTTCAACCTGTTGAACCACCCAACCTTCGCCAACCCGGGCATGAACACGGTGATTGGATCCAACGTCGTCCAGCTCACCCAACCCATGTCACAGCAGAACTACACCATCGACGCACGCACCTTCCAGTTGTCGGGGAAGTACGTGTTCTGACGAGCGCTGCGGTCGAACCGGGCGGGGCGAGCGCTATGCGGCGCTCGCCCCGTCTGCTTTTGCACATCGGCATTCGGGAAAGAAGTGCGCTCTGCGAAGAGCGCAGATACCGGTTTCCCGGATCGTCTCTTCTTCTTTTAGGATTGGAAGGGCCGGCACAATACCTCGCCGGCAGAAAAGGCTGAACGTGAATCGGAGAAAATTCAATCGGCTGGCCGTGCTGGCGAGCATCGGTTCGGCGACTCTCTCGTGGAAGCAGCTGGCGGCGCAGATCGTCCCGGCCGGAGCGAATGGAAAGGGCGGCAGGCCTGCCTGGAACGGGACTTACCTGGTGGGAGCAGCTTATTATCCCGAGTGGTGGCCGGAGCCGGAGTGGGAAGTCGACTTCCGCCAGATGCACGAGCTCGGCATCAACGCCGTGCGCATGGGCGAGTTTGCCTGGGCGAAGTTTGAGCCTTCGGAGGGCCGCTTTGAGTTTGACTGGATGGATCGCGCGATTGAAATCGCGCAGCGCTACGGCATCGGCGTTATCCTCGGCACGGCGACCGCATCGGTTCCGCCGTGGCTTTATCAGGCTCATCCCGATGTGCTGAGCGCCAACAAGCAGGGGCCATATACCTACGGCGGCCGCAAGAGCTACAACACGAACAGCGCGAATTATCTTGAAGCCTGCTCACGGATCGTGACGGCCCTGGCCATGCACTACGGCCGCAATCCGGGCGTGATCGGCTGGCAGCTCGACAACGAGCCCGGCTATCCGTTCGCGGAGTACGATCCGGATTCGAAGCAGGCGTTTCAGCAGTGGCTCAGAAAACGCTACGGCACCCTCGACGAGCTGAACCGCGTATGGAACGGCGCTTTCTGGAGCAACGAGTACAGCGACTGGTCGCAGATCGATATCCCGACCAACTCCGCCGAAGGCGGATGGCAGCCGGCGATCAGTCTCGATTACCGGCGCTTCTTCTCCGATTCGTTCCTCAACTATCTGCGCCGCCAGGCCGATATTGTGCACGCGCACAGCGAGAACCAGTTTGTGTTCACGAACTGGCCTGCGCCGACCTGGTCGGTGGATGTCTACGCGGCGGCTGCCGAGTTCCTCGACGCGACCGCCTGGGACAACTACGTGAGCGCACCGGGACTGAGCCGGTTCGAGCGGCAGTACATTGCCGGCTTCCTGAGCGATTTTTGCCGTTGCGCCGGGCCGCGCCAGCGCTTCCTCTGCGCCGAGCAGAACGCCTACGTGCCGCCGAACGCCGATCCGGAAGGGCTGCGGCTGCAGGCATACTGCGATCTGGCGCATGGCGCTTTGGGGCAGCTCTATTTCGAGTGGCGCAGGCCGCTGGCCGGCAATGAAGAGCATCGCCCTTCGTTCATCAAGGGATTCGACGGAAAGATCAATCCCGACAAGGACAAGCTTGCGCAGATCTGCGCCGAGATGGCGCGCCTGGGCCCGAAGCTGGCGAACGCAACCACGCATGCCGACATTGCCCTGATCTACGACTACTCGAATGCGTGGGCGCAGGGGATGGGCGACACCAACGGCGACAGCATTCCGCATTACGGCGAAATCCAGAGTTACTACAACGGCCTGAAGACTCTGCGTCGCAATATCGACGTTGTGCCGGTGACGGCGAAGCTGGATGGATACAAAGTGGTGGTGGCGTCGAATCTGCGGCTGGTCGACGATGCGACCGTGCGGCGGCTGATTGAGTTTGTCGCCGGCGGCGGCACGCTGGTGCTGAACGACCGCGCGGCCACGCAGAATATGGACAACAGCATGCGGCGGGATCTATCGCCGGGACCGCTGACCGAAATTGCCGGCGTGCGCTCGGTGGCCGCGCTCGACCTGGCCGAGTACAACTCAAAGAACGGAATGCTCGATGCAAATCTCGAGAACGAACTGGGAATCGAGTTTGCCGGAGCAGATGCCAGCTACCGGCCGCATACAACCATCGAGTCGCTGGTGCTCGACGGAGCGGAGGCGATTGCGACGGTGCGGGGCGGCGGGCCGATGGCCGGTAAACCCGCGGTTACGCGGCATCGGTACAAGCAGGGATGGGTGTTCTACGCCGGCGCCGACAGCACCGACGGCAGGTTTTACGAAACGCTGGCGCGCGCCGTGGGAGCTGCGGCGGGAATCGCGCCGCTGATCGATGCTCCGTATGGCGTGGAGGTAACCAGCCGGACGAACGGGAACACAACCTTTTACTTCCTGCTGAACCTGGGAGAAACTCCGCACGGGAAGATCGTTCTGCCGGAGCCGATGGAGGATATGATCGCCGGCCGGACCGGCGTGCGGGAGATCGCGCTGGGGCCCCTGGACGTGGCGGTGCTGGCAGTGCGCAGCGCCTAGGCGCGGGAACTGCAGGCTGTGAGCGCTTCGGCATCGCGCGCGGCCTGCCTGCACTCGCCAGCCGCAGGCAATCGGTGCGAATTTTTATTCGCTGCCATTGGACAATCGACCAGCTTGTCACGCATCATGCGAGCAACGGCTGCAATCCGCGGCCCGGCGATCTCGCGGCTGCCGGAACCGTCTCCGGCGCGGCGGAGATACCGAAAGAATGCTTGCCGGAGGACCTGAGTCTCGACAGGCCGCGGGACGGCGAACGGGATGGGCGATGACCGAAACCTTGAAGCTGGACAACCAGATCGGGTCGGCGGCGGCGAACGATGCGCGCGCGAAGGCTAACCGCGCGGCGCTGCTGAAGCGGATGGCGGAGCTGAGTGAGCAGGAGCGTATCATTCGCGAGGGCGGCGGCGTGAGGGCTGCCGAAGCGCAGCGCGCCAAAGGCAGGCTCACCGTGCGCGAGCGCCTGAAGCTGCTGCTCGACGAAGGCACTGAGCTGTTCGAGCTTGGCCTGTGGGCCGCCTACGAAATGTACTCGGAATACGGCGGCGCGCCGGCCGCCGGCGTGGTAACCGGCCTGGGGCGCGTCAGCGGCCGCCTATGCATGATTGTCGCCAATGACGCAACCGTGAAAGCGGGCGCGTTTTTCCCCATGACGGCCAAGAAAGTGCTGCGCGCGCAGACCATCGCGATGGAAAACCGCATCCCCACCCTCTACCTGGTAGACTCCGCCGGAGTGTTTCTGCCGCTGCAGGAAGATGTTTTTCCCGATATGGACGACTTCGGGCGCATCTTCCGTAACAACGCGGTGATGAGCGCGATGGGCATTCCGCAGATCACGGCCATTATGGGCATGTGCGTGGCGGGCGGCGCTTATTTGCCCGTGATGACCGATACCGTTCTGATGAC
>DATGLJ010000164.1:0-2470 GCA_035294185.1 Occallatibacter sp.
GGCTGATGCGGTGGCTGTAGAGCAGGCTCGGCTGCCGGGGCGCGGACGAAGCGCGCCGCGCGCCCGGACCAGTTCGCGATCAGTGCGTAAGAAATGACTCGTTGCCGAGGATGCGGTAGAGCGTGGAGCGCGATATCTGCAGTTGCCGGGCGGTGCGCAGTTTGTTGCCGCGGTTGAGATCGAGTACGTAATGCACATGATGGCGGATAACGGAGTCGAGCGAGAGATCGGCAATGGGCGCGGCCGGCGCGAGGAGGTTTCCGGCGTGCAGGCCCTGAGGAACAGGGGCGAAGCGGCCGCGCTGCGCATCGCCGCAGTCGAGCATGGTGAGGTCCGCGGGACGGATGACGCCGTTTTCGGCCTCGAGAAGCGCCGCTTCGAGCACGCTTGCCAGCTCGCGCACATTGCCCGGCCAGTCGTGCTGGAGCAGGCGGGCTAATGTGCCGGGGCCGAGGGTGACGGGCCGCTGCTGATAGCGCCGGCAGAGCCGTTCGAGCAGGTGCTGCGCCAGAGGACCGATGTCCTCGCGGCGCTGGCGCAGCGGCGGTATGGCGAAGCGGATGGCCGTGAGCCGGAAGGCAAGATCGGGAAGCAAGAGTCCCTGTCCGGCCATCTGCCGGAGCGGGATCTGCGATGAGGCCAGCAGCACGGCGCGGCCTTGGGGCAGGTCCTGCAAGCTTTTGAGAACTCCGAGCAGCAAACCCTGACCGGGAGGAGCGAGCAGATCCACGCGGTCGAGATAAGTGAAGCCGGCGAGCGCTGCCGGATCGGCGTCGGTCGCCAGCCACTCGCGCGCATCGCGCCGCCGAAATACGGTTCCCGAAAGTGGCGATTGACTGAAGAGATACCGCGCCAGTGTTTGCTTGCCGCTGCCAGGCTCGCCTTCAATGGCGGCCACGTGCAGGTGCGGCGCCGCCATCTCGGCCTGCATGAGCAGCTTGCGCCAGGCCGCGCTGATGCCGGCGGGCGCCGGAGCGGCATCGGCTTTGACATGCGTCAAATCCGCAGCAGAACCGGATATTGGCGCCGGGTTCGACCTCTGGCCCGATGCCGCAATCTGCATGGAGAGTGGTGCGGCGCTTTGCATAGGAGACCAAAAACCTCGTGTGCGACAGACAGGAGGTTCATCGGCGTCGAGGCGGAAAACATGAACTGCGGAAATCCCGCCGTCCGGAGCGCGCCGCGCATGCCGACCAAACGGCGATGGATTCTGCGGTCGCCCTCGGTTCATTTCTCCGCTCCATCGGTCGCCTGTCTTCTGCCGCCGCGGTTTTATTAGGACGTTCTCAGAATTCTCCGCACGTTCGTTTCAAGAGATCTCGATCCGGTTGCGCTTGTCTGCCTGCATCGCCGATCCCTGTTCGATCCTGCAGCGAGCCTTGCTGCTGTGGCGGTCCGGAGCCGAACTGAGAATTGCGCGGCCGGCGCGCATCTATATCTTTATCGAAGCGGCGGGAAGACCTTCGATGCGCGCCTCGATGACGCAGGGGCCGTAGGTTTCGGCCGAGATTCGGGCCCGGCCGTTTGCCAGCTGCACCTGGCGGGAAGCGCGGGTGGTGCCGAGGTTGTCGATCAGGCGGCCTGCGCCGGACAGAGAAAAACGCACGAATCGCTGTGCGTCGAGACAGAGAACGCCGTTGGAATCGTAGAGCAGTGCTTTGACGGTGACGCGGCTGCGTCCGGCGAGAGCTTGTCCGGCGGCGCTTTGGCTGGGGCAGAGCGAGAGACGGAGGCTGGCGGGTTTGCCCCACCGTTCGGTTTGATAGGTCAGATCGATTTCGTCCACGACCGTGACGGGTCCCTTCCACGCCACGGCGCGGAGATGATTTTTGCCGGGCGCGAAGCAAACGCTCCAGCGCAGGCCGGCGGCGGGAAAATCCTGGCTGTTGCGCTCGCGCGTTCCCTGCGAGACGCCATTCAGAAACAGCTCGGCGCGGTCGCAGTTGGAGTAGACGCGCACGGACCGTTGCTGGCCGGCGGCGCCCCAGCGCACCGGCCAGGTGTGGCCGTAGATATGCACCATCGGCTTCTCGGCCCAATAGGACTGGAAGACGTAGTAGGACTCCTTCTTCGTGAGGTCGCGTTCGACGACGCCTTTCTGGTTGACGCGGGGAATGCCGTTGCCGTCGCGCAGCGGCGAGGCGAAGTCCTTGAAGATCCACTGCGCTGAGCCGGAGAGCCAGTCGAGTTGTTCCTGCGTCTTCAGGTGCCAATCGAAGAGATTGCAGGCGTAGGTTTCGGACCAGTCGCCGTCGCTCGATACGCGCGGCCGGCCCCCGGTATGGAGCGCATCGCCGGCGCGCTCATCGGTTCCCCCGCCGATAGCGACGAGCCGCAGCACGGCTTCGGGATCTTCGGAGTGGCGGCCGGCGTGGCTGTCTGCGCCCCATTCGATGTGGATGAAGCGCTGTACTTTGCGCCGCTCGTCGATCAGGCTCTGCTCGTACTCGCGATATTGTCCGCCGTACCA
>DATGLJ010000165.1:0-4608 GCA_035294185.1 Occallatibacter sp.
CCTGCCGACCCAGGCGACGATCCACCGAAACTGCTGGTTGTACTCGACCCCAGGCCGCTCGCGCCCGGCATGCCGCCGGTCCCGCCCGGCCCGATGCCGGCGATCGGCTGGCCGGCCACACCGCCCAGCGGCTGTCCGAAAAAGCCCATCGCCAGCGGTGTTTTGTTTTGACCAAACATGATGGGTTTCCAGTCATCCTTGCCGGTCATCGGGTCGATGTATTTCTTGCGCAGGAACCGGATGTTATTGGTATTGACCAGCGCGTCCTCCGACGGAGGATAGGCGTTGAACTTGCGGTAGTAGAGCTGGATGGCGCGCGCATACTGCTTACCGCGATGCATCGTCTCCACTTCGCGGTCCCGCTGGATGGACCTGGCCATCTGCGGCGCGGCCACAGCCAGCGAAAGCACCAGCAGCGCCAGCAGGAAGATCGCCACCAGCAGCATGTAGCCGTCTTCCGAGGGGTTACGAGAGGGCTGCGGTGTGCGCACTGGAGACGGATTCGGCATCATCTTCCTGATTTGATTGACGGGCATCGGCCGCGAAACGCTCATCTGCGGCAGGGAAAGCTTACATCTCCGCCCATCGCCGCAGCAGGTTATGGTAAACCCCCGTCAACTGCACTCCGATCGGGTTTCCGGGCGATTCCTTCGCCAGCCGCTGGATGGCCGTGTCCAGATCGTAAAGCAAAGTGCGGTCGCCGTCCGAGCGGATCATGCTCTGGATCCAGAAAAACGAGCTGACGCGCGCTCCGCGCGTGACAGGCGTAACGCGGTGCAGGCTGGTGGCGGGATACAGCACCATATGCCCTGCCGGCAGCTTCACGCTGTGCACGCCATAGGTGTCCTCCACCAGCAGCTCCCCTCCGTCGTAGTCTTCGGGTCTGGTAAGAAACAGCGTCGCCGAAAGGTCGGTCCGGATCCGCTGCCCCGTCGAAGCCATCGCGCGGATCGCCGTGTCCACGTGCGTGCCGAAATGCCCGCCGCCCGTATAGCGGTTGAACATGGGCGGAAAAACCTTGAGCGGCAGCGCCGCAGACATGAACAAGGGCGACCGCGCCAGCGCCGCCAGCACCATCTCGCCCAGCTTCACCGCGGCCGGATGGCCCTCCGGCAACTGCAGATTCTCCTTGACGCTCTGCGCCTGGTAGCCGGCGGTAACTTTGCCGTCCACCCACTCGGCCGCGTCCAGAGTGGCGCGCGCCTGCGCCACTTCCGCCGCGGTGAAAACATCGGGGATTGTAATCAGCATTCTGTCGAACTCCTGAATATAGGCTTGCGCCCGGAGGTTATCTGAAGCGGAAATTGATTCCTATCACCGCGCTTGCACCGGCTCCGGGAATCAGGTGGCTGGGATGCGGCAGGTCGATGTAGTAGCGATTGAGAATGTTATTCACGTTCGCCTGGAACTCCAGCCGCTCGGTTACCGGACGCTTCAGCATTGCGTTGAACGCCCAGTAGGACGGGACCTGTCTCATGGCTACGCTCGTCACCACGTAGCCGGCCCCGTTCGGATTCGGCGCAAAGCCCGTCGGCACATACGGCACCGTCGAGCTGGCCGTGCGGCTGCCCACATAGTTGCCGCCCAGCCCGCCATCCATCCTCCATCCAAGTCTGTGCGTCACGAACAGGTTGAACGTCTGCCTGGGCACGTTGGCCAGCGGATATCCAACCGAAGTCGGAAAGAACTCCGAGTAAATCACGGCGCTATCCAGATACGCATAACCCACCACCAGGTCCATATCTTCCGGCAGCCTTCCTACGGCGCTCAGTTGCACGCCCTTCACCACCTGATTGCCCGCGGCCACGATGTCGTTCGAATTCGTGGGGCTGGTTTCATGCGCGTTGTCCTTCTCGGTGCGGAACCAGGCGCCCTCCGTCAGCAGCCGCTCATTCAGGAAGCTCCACTTCGCGCCTGCTTCATACGACTGGTTTTCTTCCGGCGCCACATTGCCGTTGACCAGTCCCACGCTCAGGCTCAGCGCCTCCGCATCCGGGTCCCAGCTCGTACCGTAGTCGAAGTAAAGGCTGCCGCGAGTCGAAGGCTTGTAGACGAATGCCGCGCGATAGCTGGGCTGCTCATCGAGCCTGTGAATGGGCGCGACCGGCGCCGTCACCGTTCCGCCGGCCGGCGGCGGAGGCTGATACAGGTTGTAGCCGGTGTTGAAGCGGTCCCAGCGAATGCCGCCGCTCAGCTCAAACAGCCGGCCGAGCTTCATCGTGTCGATGAAATATGCGCCGATGCTGTCCGCCTTGGTGTGCACGATCGAGGTGATGTATTCGGTTCCGGAGAACGGCTGCGATTCGTCGGGGTTGAGCAGCGTCGTATCGGGAACGGTATTGACGCCGTTGATCGTGTAGCTGTAGCGAGTAGGATTCGAAATCTCCTGCCCGCCTTCGGCGCCCACCACCAGATCGTGGCGGATCCCCAGGGTGCGGAAGTGCGCGCCCATTTCGAGCTGGTCCCACAGGATTCCTTCCACGCTCTTTGTCTGGATCTGGTTGCGGTTCACCTGCGTTATGTCGCTCGCAGGCGTCCCGGGAGTGTAAGGGCAGGCGATTTTCGAGTTATACGCCAGCGTCGGCAGCGAGGAAACCACGCCGCCTACCGGCACGCTGATCGATGCATTCGAACAGATCTGCGGCTCGGTGATCTGCGCCTTGCGCGGGTAATTTGCCGCGCGCGCAATCGTGTGTACTTCCACGCTCGGCGAAAACTCATGCTCCACGCGCAGGGTCAGAATGTCGTCGCCGGTTTTCAGGTAATTGTTATGGGGAAATCCGAAATAGCTGTGCCGGTTCGCCGGGGCAACGCCGTTAAACAGCCACGGCAATCCGTAGTCCGGCGTATCGTTCTCGACCAAATGTACGTAGCTCAGGGTCGCCGGCGTCTTAGTCGCCAGCCCGATGGAGACCGAGGGCGCCAGTCCGTAGCGCCGGATTTCGGCGTCGTCGCGCCCCGCTACGCCGGCCTCTTCCGCCATCACGTTGGCGCGGAATGCCGTGCCGCCCAGCCGCGGCTCCAGCGGACTGTTCACATCGGCGGTCAGACGCCGCGTCAGGTCCGTGCCAAACTCCGTCTCCACATTCGCGAAGCTGTTTACCTCGGGCGTCTTGCTCTCCTGGTTCACCACGCCGCCCGTCGATCCGCGCCCAAACTCGACGCCGGCCGGGCCCTCGAGCACGTCAACCTGTTCGTAATTAAACGAATCGCGGTAATAGCTGCCGAAGTCGCGAATCCCGTCGAGATAGATATCGTTGCGCGCGGTAAAGCCGCGAATCGTCAGGTTGTCGCCCTGCGCGCCTGCCTCGCCCGCCGCCAGGCTGATTCCCGGCACGTTGCGCAGCGTGTCGCGCAGCGTGGATACGCCCTCGTCCTGCATCACAGGCAGCGGCACCACGGAGATGCTCTGCGGCGTCTCCGTCAGCGGCTCTGTGAATCGCTCCATCGAAATCGAATTGTCCACCGCGGCCGAGACCGAAACCGTATCCCGCGCCTGGACGCCAATGGTGACCGTAGTTGCGTCTTCCACGCGGTAATTGAGGCCGGTTCCTTCGAGCAGAAGCCGCAGCGCCTCCTCGTCGCGGTGCAGCCCGGTCACGCCCGGCGAGCTGAATCCCTCGAGCGTTCCATCCGGCAGCACTATCTTCACCTTCAGCCCGGTGGTTTTTTCGAAATCCGCAATCGCCTGATCGAGCGGGCCCGCGGGAATATTGAAGCGTTTGAGCGGCAGCGTCGCCGCCGGCAAACCGCCGCCCGTCGCCATGCCCTTTGCCGCAGCCGCCATTGCCGGCTTTGCCGCGGCTATCGCCGTGTAGGCCGCGAGCGTGCCAAATGTCATCCACGCGCCGGTCATGCCGCGCACCGAGCCGCGCGCAATTTTCTTCTTTCTGTGCTTTCTGCTGCGAGACTTCTGCTTCATCTTTCTCCCTCGACAACTCCGGTTTCAGGCTCAGGCGCCACAGCGCCATTCATGCAGCCCGGCCAGAACAGCGCCGGCGCAAACGCTCAAATTGACCAGGCAGTTCGGGTTGAGACGAAGGAGCGATTCGGCGACCAGCAGAATGCCGGCCCCTATAATGCAGACAGCCTGCGCCTCAAAACCGCGGCTCCAGGGTCTTTGGCGGTCTCCGCCAAGAGAATTTCCGCCGGGACCCTGGTACTTTCTTCCTTCAGCGAACAGCCATCACGAATATGCGACCAATTTAGTCGCCTTTAAAGAATATACGACAAATTTGGTCGCATATTCCTGTGGAATCTCATTTGGCGGGATGCGGAAGCCGCTTTTTGCAGGGCTGCCGCACAGCATAGTCCGCAGGATGCCTCCTGCCTTCTGCCGCGCACAAAAGAAGACGGCGGAGAGCATTGGGCCCTCCGCCGTCTCGGTGCCGGGAGTTTCCTGTTTATTCAGTCCCAAACCGGAACGTGGTCGTCGACCGGAGCGTTTCGCCCGGCCGCAGCACGGTGCTGGGGAAGTTGGCATGGTGCGGGGCGTCGGGAAATTGCTGCGTCTCGATGCAGAAGCCGGTTCGGGGGCCATATGGCTTTCCGTGGCGGCCGGTGAGCGTACCGTTCAGGAAGTTGCCGGTATAGAGCTGGAAGCCTGGT
>DATGLJ010000166.1:0-3618 GCA_035294185.1 Occallatibacter sp.
TTTTGGTTTGCTCGATTAGCGAACGCGAGAAGAGATTCTCCTGGCCTGTTTCCCGGAATTCGCGGCGCATGTCGATCAGTTCGACTTCGGGCAGGGGACGATTCATCACGCGTTCGCGCAGCTCGACGCGCAGGTACTTGCCCTGCGCGGAGTTCTGCCAGCTTTCGAGCGAGGGCGTCGCCGAGCCCAGCACGACCACGGCGTCGGAGAACTTGGCGCGCATTACGGCGACATCGCGCGCGTTGTAGCGCGGCGTTTCTTCCTGCTTATAGCTCTGATCGTGTTCTTCGTCGACGAGAATCAGGCCGAGGTTCGGGGCCGGCGCAAAAATCGCCGAGCGCGTGCCGACGACGATCTGCGCCTCTCCGCAGCGGATGCGCCGCCACTGCTCGCTGCGTTCGTCGAGCGTAAGCGCGGAATGGAGAAGCGCTACGCGCCGGCCGAAGGCGGCGTCGAGCAGACCGGCTGTTTGCGGGGTAAGGCCGATCTCCGGCACAAGCAGGATTGAGGAAAGCCCGCGCTCCAGAGCCTGCCGCATGGCGGCAAGATAGACGGCTGTTTTTCCCGAGCCGGTCACGCCGTGCAGCAGTACGGGGTGGAATGCGCCAAGCGCTCCGGCAATGGCGTCAAGCGCGCTCTGCTGCGCCGCGTTCAGCCGGATGGGAACCGAAGCGGGCGCGAGGCCGCCGAGGCGGAACGCGGCCGGGCGCTCTTCGATGCGCACCAGCCCGCGGCGAACCAGAGTCTGCAGCGTCGATGACGGCAGATCGCGCCTGCGCAGCTCGGCGAGCGGCATCTCGCCGCCGCCGGCAGCGAGTTCGGCGAGGATGGACTGTTGCTTTTCCGTGAGCGCGGGCAGCCGCATCTCGGGAACGAGAACGGCAAAGCGCTCCGTGCGCCGCGCGTCGCGTTCGCCAGCGGCGGTTTCGCGCAGGATCCATTTCCGGCGCACCAGCGCAGACAGGTGGGCCAGCGATGCCGCGGTTGCGGTGCGCAGCGTGGAGACCTTTACCGGCTGGCCGTCGGCCAGGCGCACGAGCACCCGGCGCTCGATGTCATGGTCTTCGGCGGAAAGATGCGCGCGTTGCGGCCGGAGCCGTTTCGCGGGGAGGGGCGCGCTTTCGCCATCCATGGCGGAGGCCAGCGCATCGCGGCCAAGATCGGTGATGCGGTAGTAGACGGTGCGGCGCACCTCGGCCGCAAGCGGAAGCATGGCGCGCAGCACTTCGCCGAGCGGCGCCAGATAATACTGCGCAATCCATTCGGCGAGTTTCAGCAGTGGTTCGTCGAGCAGCGGCTCATCGTCCAGAACCGCTTCAAGGTAACGCAGCTCGAACTCCGCCGGCGCGGCGAGGTCCACGCCGGTGACCACGCCGATCAGTTTCTCGTTGCGGAAGGGCGCAATCACGCGTGCGCCGCGCTGCGGCGTCTGACCCTGGCGCACGGCGTAAGTGAATGTGCGGTCCAGCGGGACGGGGAGCGCGACTTCGCAGCAGGCCGGCATGGTGGGACGGGCAAGAACCAGTGTAACGGGAGGGCCGCGCGCCCTATCGTGACCAGTTTCGATCCCGTTTTATTGCCGGATTCCATGCCTGCCGCCACGGATCGAATCGGAGGACTAAAATCCGCTGCGTCAGGCAGCCTGTTTTTTGCCGCTCGCTTTGTTCTGGCTTTGGCTGCTCGGCCTTTGCCCGGAGTCCTTGCCGTGTTCGGCGTGAATGATCTTGTTGAAGTTGCTCCTGGCTCCGTCGGCGGCGCGGTCCTGATAGAGCAACTGCAGGTTGTTCTCGTCAAATTTGGCGAAGAACTCGTCCCAGGAGATTTCCTTTAAGTTCCTGTCGTTCCGGTCAGGCGCATGGGAGAACTCAAAGCGCAGGATCCCGGCCTCGCTGTTGCGCTCCGTGCCCGCCACTTCGCATGGTACGGCGCCGCGTTCCTGGGCCCATTTGCGAATCTCATCATGATTGCGGGTGGTTTTGGAAGACACGTTTTGCCTCCTCCGGAATTTTCCTCTTAGAGAAACGGATTCGGCATCCGCAGCAGGGGTTGTCTGCCGAAAGCTTGGCTGCCGCCGTCAGCGCGAGCAAGAGGCGCGGCCGGAGTTCCTAAGCGCGCTTGCGCGCCTGCGGTTCGTCCCGGCTTCCGATGCGCAGGGCGAGATCCTGAAGGGAGTTCAGGAGCTGGTCGGGCCCGGGCAGCACCTCGCAATCGACGTCGTAGAACAGCTCCTGGCGGGAACGGATGGCGTGTACGCGCACCACGGCGATGGAGGGATTGCGCCGGCGCAACGATTCTGCGATCTCTGCAGCGCGGCTGGAGTCGACCGAGTGACAAAGCACGGCGATCGCAAACCTGCGCACCCATGGCCCGTCGAATCGCGCGCTGCTCGTCACCGATTCAACTTCGTAGCCTTCCTGCCTGAGGACCAGCTCGCGTGAAAATCGAATTCCGTCGTCGTCGGCAATCGAGAGTATCCGGATGCCCTTCCCATTCATCACGCGGTTCCTTGCATGAACAGCAGCTGCGACGGCTGTCCTGCCCCGCGCAGGTTCTGCCCGGCGGAGGCCTCATTGTCCTCAGCGAGCGAACTCCCTCGATTGCATCTTTCCGGAGAGCCTTTTCTCCTCAGGGCCGTATGAATGGCTTCCAGGAGTTCGGGCAATAGCAGGGGCTTGCTCAGGATCTTCCAATTCCGGTTCGAAATGGCTGTCAAATCGCCGTTGTCCCCGTTGGGGGCCGAGATGATAATGACCGGTAAATCGCTGGCGAAGGCCGCCAGCCCGGCAGCCAAAGGCACGCCGGCTGTTCCGATGGAATGGACGTCGGCGAGCAGCAGATCGATGGCCGGCTTGCGAAACAGGAGATCGGGAACGCGGGTTGGATCGGCGCAACTGCGCACCGATAATCCCACATGCTCCAGATAGGCGCGCGCCGTGGCGCGAAAATAGTCGTCGTCGCTCACAAACAACACGGTTCCCTGCCATGGCAGACCGGCAGCGGCATTTTCCGCGGAAGCATCGGCGGGTTCCCTGTCGCTATGCGGCCGCGCACCGCTGTTCGAGGCGGACGAGACGGGACGAAGGAAAGCGCGCTGCTTCGGAAAAAGAAGATGCCTGTCTTGCCGCCGATTCCTGCCGGCCGGCTCCCGAATCGACGGAGCTGAGCTCATCGACAATCTCTCGGTTTTCATGATTCGGCCACTTTCTGCAGATCGGGGGATGCCGTGGCTTGCGCGATGTATCGTTTTTTTGTGTCCGCCTTCCAAGGTAGCGGCGCAGGGGTTGGGAGGGAACTGGTAATTTCCCCAGTTACGCGATGGCGATCCCACCTTATGGAAAGTTATTTTCTTCACCGGCAAAGCCGAGGCCGGAGAGTTAAGCGCCCGATTGCTGCAGACGCGGTTGTATCGGTCTCACGGCGGAGATCGGGCAATGCACGATTCGCCACGCCAGAGGGTCTGTCGCCGGACGGGCGGAGCTGCGCCTGGCGCAAACCTCTCGTAGAGGATGTTTCTCTGTAATCCGAATGGCCCGCGCTGCCCGATGGCGCCGGATGACCTGCCACGGAGCAGGGATAGATTCGCTAATTGATAATGCCGCGAGAAAGAGCGTAACGCGT
>DATGLJ010000167.1:0-4557 GCA_035294185.1 Occallatibacter sp.
ATTTCAAACAGCGGCTCGTCCTTTTCGACGCGGTCGCCGGCTTTCTTCAGCCACTTGGTGATCGTGCCCTCGAAGATGGATTCGCCCATCTGGGGCATGACGACGTCGGTTGGCATCCATCCCCCTCTCGAACACTCGTCACCGTGCTCCTGCCGGATTATAAATCGCCGGGTTTGGCGGGACCGAGCGCGGCCGCGCGCCATGCGGCCATGCGGCACGAGATCAGGCGTTCAGCGGACGGCTCTTTGGATTGAGCAGCCGCTCCACTTCGCCTGGCACCTGGAGCGGCGTGTCCTGCGCGGGAAACTGCGGTGCGGCGGATTCCTGGACGGAAGCATTGCAACCAATCGCGCGCAGAGCGGCGAGGCTCTCGAGGGCCAAAACCTGCTCGCCGAAGACCTGGCCGAACAGCCGCGCTGCCTGGTGCGCGATGGCTTCGAGGCGAGGAAGCTTCTCCGGCTCCGCCACTTCAAGGTTCAGGCTGGTTACCGGACGGTCGGTGATGCCGCAGGGATTGATCAGCCGAAAGTCGCGCAGATCGGTGGTGACATTGAAGGCGAAGCCGTGCGAGGTGACGCCGCGGGAGACGTGAATGCCGATGGCGGCGATTTTTCGCTCGCCGTGGGGCGGATCGCTGGCTTTCATGCTGCAACTTTCCTCCAGAACTCCCTCGCGCGGAGCGCACCAGACGCCGGTGAGGCCGCAGATGCGGCCGGCGCGGACGCCGTAGGCGCCGCAGAGCCGGATGAGAGCCTCCTCCATCAGCCGGACGAAGTCGACAGGCCCCGGCCGGCCGCCTTTGCCGTTACGCAGGCTGCGCAGGTCGAAGATGGGGTAGCCGATGAGCTGGCCGGGCCCGTGGTAGGTTACGTCGCCGCCGCGGTTGATTTCGTACAGCGCAACGCCGCGAGCGGCCAGCAACTCGTCGGAGGCGAGCACATTCGAGCGGCTGGCATTGCGGCCCAGCGTAAGGACGGGCGGGTGTTCGAGCAGCAGCAGGAGATTGTCGATGCGTCCCTGCTGCCGCAGCGCGACCAGCTCCTGCTGCAGGCGCAGCGCCTCGCCGTAGTCGATGCGGCCGAGATAGAGGTACTGGATCACAAGCCCTGCTTCGATTTTATCCGGCGCGTCAGTTCGCCGCTCGTGACTGATAGAGGCCAAGGAACGCCGGCCGGACGCGCAGGTAGACGAGAAGCCAGAGGATCGCGACGACGATGCCGGAGGGCAGTGCCGAGTGCGTCAGCAGCGCTCCTACAAGAAGAATGTTGACGATAACCGGGGCCAGCAGGCACAGGCCGAGCGGCACGTATCGGTTGATGAGCAGCAGCAAACCTCCCGCCGCTTCAAAAGCGCCGACGGCCCAGATGTAGTGGGTTGAGGAGAGCGCGCCCATAAACTGTCCGGCGACGCCGGTTGGCATGGGACCCTGAGGGATGAATGCGAAGAACTTGTTCAGGCCGAAGACGAGGAACACCAGTCCCAGCAGAATGCGGGCTATCGTTGCGACGATCTTCATCGCGGTCTCCTGAGGAGTTTCCGGCAGGCTAACCAGAGAACCCTGACCAGCCGGAGAGATTACGGTCAGTCAGAAGGATGGCAGCAAGTGTGCGCCGGGTGCAAGAAATCGCTCTGCAGGCCGGCGGCGGCGATCGAAGCGCGATCCGCGGTAAAATGAGGATCGGCAGGAGGACCGGGCGGTCGCTGCCGGAGCCCGCGAGGGCTGCCGGGGGAGGAAAGTCCGAACTCCACAGGGCAGTGTGCCGGATAACGTCCGGGACGCGGGCATCGACCTTCGGGACGGGGCCCGTGGACGGCCAGTGCCACAGAAAACATACCGCCACTGCGCGGAGCAGCCCTTGGGACTGCTCCTGCGGCGGTGGTAAGGGTGAAAAGGTGCGGTAAGAGCGCACCGCTCCGGCAGTAATGGCGGAGGCATGGTAAACCCCACACGGAGCAAGACCAAATAGGGAGGGAGCCGCGAGCCCGGAGCAGAGCTCGCGTCCGGCATCGGCCCGATGCCGTAAGGCTGCTCCAATGATCTGGCCGAAACCTCCGGGTAGGTCGCTGATGAGCGTTCGCGGCAACGCGGCGCCTAGAGGAATGACCGCACACGACAGAATTCGGCTTACAGGCCCTTCTGCCGGAGGCTCCTGAACACCGAAAAACCCGCATAATACGCCGCGTTTATAGCAAGCCGGCGCGGTGTGCGAATGTGCCCGTGCTGCGCAGGACCGTGCGGCGGGAACTGCCGGGGCCCGGGTTGCGTATCCCTGGCTGAGACATATGGCCGCCACAGAAACTTCTCCTGCAGGCTGGCGGACCAGATGACCGGCATGGGCTGCTTGTGCAGGCGGGTTTCCCATGTCTTTTCGAGCCTTTCTTCAGGTTGCAAGCGTCTCGCTGTGAAATCCGCCTGCACAAGGCGGCAGGAGGACGCATTGTCCCCGCGGAGGGATCAGATTTTCCAGGAAGCGGTTCGGCTGTTTCGCGCTCGATACGGCGAACGAATGTTTGTGGCGAGAAGGCGCGAAGATTGCGCTGCAGCCCAGGCCGTTTGCGGTTCGGCGCTATCTGGTGGAACACACCGGCCAGCTGATTACGCACGACGAGCTGGCGCGGTTCAACGAAGCCATGCGCTGCCGGCATGAAGCGGGACAAAAGGCCGCTGAAAGTTTGACGGCTTTTTGACGGCATTTTGACGACTCCCTCTTTCCGAACCGGCTAGTGTGGCTTCCAGGCAGAAGGAGATTTAACGATGCGAATCGATCTTCATTCACTCATTCTGGCGCCGGCGATGCTCGCCGCCGCAACGTTCGCCGTTCACCCTGCCGCGGCATGGGCGGCCCGCCCCGGAAGCGCGGTGCATATCCCCTTCGAATTCGAAGTTGCCGGCCAGACATATCCGGCGGGCGAATACAAGGTTCGACCTGGATCTCTCGGCAACACGGTGGCTCTCGAAAGCTATCTGCACACTTTTGTCTGGATCGCCGGCCCCGGCGACGCCAATCCCGCAGACCAGCGCACCATCCTCACCTTCGATGTTCTCGGCTCGCGCCATCTGCTGCGCTCGGTCCAATACCACGCGATGAGCACAAACCAACTGGACAAGAAGGCGCTGAAGCAGATGAAGGAAGACATTCGGCCGCAGGAGCAGTCCGTGGCCGGCCAATGAAGCCCGCCGCAGCGGCGGCGCCCGCAGGAAGTTTGCAACCGGGGAAGGCGAGGCAGGACTGCGCCTTCCCTCTCTTTTTGCGCATCTCATGCGGTTGCGGCCGGTGGCGCTTCTGCCCATTTCCCTCCGGATTGCGGAAAAAACTCTGGCGAAAGAAACGTTCGACGCCGCACAGACAACATCCTGACTCGACAGGCACACTGAGGGGCATATTCACATTGCTGCAATCTGCGCAAACCGCGCCATCGGATAACCTAAGGGGCGGATCCATCCTGCAAGACCCGAGGAGGGCGGCACTTGCGCATTGTTCTGTCGAATATCGGCACGCTGGGAGACATTCATCCGCTCATCGCCATTGCGCTCGAACTCAGGCGCCGCGGGCATACGCCGGTGATGGCGCTGCCTGAGGTCTTCCGTCCGAAGATTGCGCCTCTCGGGCTGGAGTTCCATGCGCTCAGGCCGGATATCGACCCGACCAACACGATCCTCGTCGAGATGATCTACGACGTGAAGAAAGGAACCGAGCGCGGGCTGCGCGAATTCCTGTTTCCTTCTCTGCGAAACACCTACGACGACCTGCTGGCCGCGGCGACCAGGCCCGCGCGGGCCGATCTGCTGCTCCTGGGCGAGCTGAATTACGCCGGACCGATTGTCGCCGATGCGACGGGAATTCCGTGGGCCAGCTATGTGCTTGCGCCGTTTTCCTTCTTTTCCGCCTACGATCCGCCGGTGCTTCCGCCGTATCCATGGCTTGCGAAGCTCGATAAGGCGATCCCCGGCATGGGGCGCGGCGTCAAAAGCGTGGCGCGGCTGGTTACGCGGGAATGGCCAGAGCCGATCTACGAACTGCGGCGGAAGCTGGGTCTTCGGCCGGGCGCAAATCCCATCTTTGAAGCTAAAAATTCTCCGTACCTGGTGCTTGCCCTGTTTTCGCGCGTGCTGGGCGTGGAACAGAAGGACTGGCCGGCGCATACGCTCATCACCGGCTTCTGCTTTTACGATGCCGACGCAGGCAACAGCGCTCTGCCCGCGCACCTGGAGCGGTTTCTCGCTGCGGGCGATGCGCCAGCGGTGTTTACTCTCGGCTCGGCAGCAGTGCTCGCAGCCGGACCGTTCTATGAAATTTCGGCGCAGGCGGCCATGCGGCTGGGGCGGCGGGCGGTGCTGCTGATCGGCGGCGATCCGCGCAACATGCCGCAGCGGAAGTTGCCGGAGTCGATCTGCGTGGCGGAGTATGCGCCCTACTCGGCGCTGTTTCCGCGCGCGAGCGTCGTGGTGCACCAGGGCGGCGTAGGCACCACGGCGCAGTGCCTGCGCGCCGGCAAGCCCATGATCGTCATGCCGTTCTCGCACGATCAGCCGGACAACGCGCGACGCATGCGCAG
>DATGLJ010000168.1:0-8914 GCA_035294185.1 Occallatibacter sp.
TTCACTCTCGTACCCCGGCGCCAGACCGGCGGGCACAATCCGCAGCATAGAGTTGGACGGACCCGCCGGCAGGCTGGAGGCGCTTCTGAATACCGGCTCTCCCGACGCACCCTTTGCAGCCCTGGTCTGCCATCCCAATCCCGAGTACGGCGGAACCATGCACCACAAAGTGGTGTACCGCGCAATGAAAGTCCTTAACGCCGGGGAATGGGGCTTCGGATTTTCCGTGCTGCGCTTCAACTTTCGCGGTACCGGCCTCAGCCAGGGAAAGCACGACGGAAAAGCCGAAGCAGAAGATGTCGAGGCGGCGCTCGATTGGCTCGACCGCGAGTATCGCCGGCCGGTTGTTGTCGCCGGCTTCAGCTTCGGCTCGGCGATGGCGCTGTGGGCCTGCTGCGGCCTGGGCCGGATACGGCCCAACGTGCGCGCCGTCATTGCTCTCGGACTTCCCACCCGCGCCGGCAACAGCATTTACCGCTACCGCTTCCTGCGCGACGCCGCGCTGCCCAAACTGTTCGTCAGCGGCGACCGCGACGAATTCGGCCCGGCTGCGCAACTGCGCGAAGTTGCAGCCGCAGCCGCTGACCCCAAACAACTAATTTTGATTCCGGATTCGGATCATTTCTTCACCGGTCATCTGGAGCTTATGCAGAATGCGCTCGCCGGTTGGTTAAAGGAGCAATTGTCATGACCCCGGCAAGCGACATGATTCTCGAAAGCCTGCACGCTCAATCCACAGCGATCTTCACCGCCGCTCTCGATGCCTCGAACATCGCCACGGCATTCGACCGCCGCATCCGCTTTGAGGGCTCGAAGATGGTGCGTTTGATGTCCGACGGGGGCGGGCCGGAGACGATTGATCTCGCCGCCTACCGGCGCATCTTCGTCATCGCCATCGGCAAAGCCGCATTGCCGATGCTCGACATCCTGCTCGAGCGCATGCCGCGCCGCAAGGGCCTGCGCGGCATCTGTTCCAGCAACGTGCTGCCCCGCAGGCGCAACTGGCGCATCCGCTACTTCGAGGGCGGCCATCCGCTTCCCAACGAAGACTCCTTCGGCGCGGCCAGGGCGACGCTGGCCCTGCTCAAAAAGGCGCGCAAGGACACGCTGATCTTTTTCCTCATCTCCGGCGGCGGCTCAACGATGCTTGATCTGCCCATCGATCCGGAGATCTCTCTTGAAGACACGGTCGCCTTTCATCGCGCGCTGCTGGCTTCCGGCGCGCCGATCGGCGAGATCAACACGCTGCGCAAACATTTCTCCGCGGTAAAGGGCGGCCGCCTGGCCATCGCCGCGCCGGATGCGGCGAAGGTAAACCTGCTGCTGCCCGATGTGCCGCTGCGCACCCTCGACGCGCTCGCCTCCGGGCCCACTTCGCCCGACCACTCTACGGTGAACGACGCCCGCGCGCTGCTGGGCCAGTACGGGCTCGACGAAAAACTTCCGCCCGCGGTAAGCGCTTTCTTCAGGCGCGCCGATATGCCGGAATCGCCCGGCAACAAAAACCGGCGGCCGTCGTTTCTTCCCCGCCTGCCCTGGCGGGAGCTGCGCCGCGGCGCACACCGCCCGCACCCGCCCGCGGCGCGCGCATCGGTTTCAAATATGCTCGACGAGGATCCGGCATTTCGCGATTCGGTCTTCGAAATTCTGCTCTCCAGCCACGATCTGGTCGAGAACGCGCGCGCGCTGGCCCGCAAGGCCGGCTACTTCACCGTAGTCGACAACAGTTGCGACGACTGGGACTACGCCGCTGCGGCCCGCTACCTTCTGGAGCGCTTCCACGCGCTGCGCGCCGCGCACAAACGCCTGTGTCTGATCAGCGTCGGCGAAGTCACGGTGACGCTCGATCGCAATCCCGGCGCCGGCGGCCGCAACCAGCAGTTTGCCCTGGCCTGCGCGCTCGACCTGGCCAGATATCCGGACGAGCGGCTCGCCGTCTTCAGCGCCGGCTCGGACGGCATCGACGGCAATACACAGTCGGCCGGCGCCATCGCCGACACCACCACCGTGGCCCGCGCACGCGCCTTTGGCTTCGACCCGGAGCGCTCGCTCAGGGAATTTAACGCCTGCCCGCTGTTCACCGCTCTCGGAGATTCGGTGGTAACCGGCCCTACAGGCCTGAACCTCCGCGATCTTCGGTTGCTGATCGCCGACGAGTAGCCGGAACTTCCCGGCTCCGCCGGCGCAGTGCGCGGAAAGGAAATTTTTCCGCGTTTTATCCGCAGCCATCCGCCGCCGGATGCAATACCATTGCTCTTACAGCAAAGTTTTCCTCTCCGCAGGACTTCAGCTCGTGCCGCGCAAAGTTTCCGTCCGGAAATCCGCCAAGACACCCGACATTCGCACTGTCGCCGCTCTGGCCAGAGTCTCGATTGCCACCGTCTCGCGCACGATCAATGGCTCTTCGCTGGTCAGCGACGCGCTGCGCAAACGCGTCTGGCGCGCCATCGATCAGCTCGATTATTACCCCAACACGCATGCGCGCACGCTGGTCTCCGGCCGCAGCCGTCTGCTCGGCATCATTGTCGAAAACATCGTTAATCCTTTCTTCCCCGAGCTGATTCAGAGCTTCGAAGAGATTGCCGTCGCCTCCGGATACGAGATCCTCGTCAGCTCGTCGAACAGCGATCCGGCCGTTCTGACAAAATGCGTGCGCCGCATGCTGGAGCGCAAGGTCGATGGCGTCGCCGTTATGACCTTCGGCGAAGAAGAAACCGTCCTCGATGAGCTGGTGCACCGCGGCGTGCCCATTGTGCTCGCCGAGTTCCGGCTTGACGACCCAAAGGCCAGCACCATTCTGCTCGACTACTCCACGGGCATTCGCGCCGCGGTCGAACATCTGGCGGCTCTTGGACACCGGCACATCGCCTTCTTCGCCGGCCCGCACTGGCTTCATTCGGCCATCACGCGCCGGAACGACTTCCGCGCAGCGATGCGGGCAGCGGGCCTGGCAATCAGGCAGAACTGGATCGTTGAGTGCGATCACACGCTCAAAGGCGGCATGGCCGGCTTCGCCAGACTGCGCTCGCTCTCGGCCCGTCCCACGGCCATCGTCTGTTCAAACGACATGACCGCCATCGGCGTGCTCCGCGCCGCCTATATGGACGGCCTGCGCGTGCCCGACGATCTTTCGGTCGTGGGACTGGACGATATCGACTTCGCCGAGTTCACGCTGCCGCCGCTGACCACGATCCGGCTTTCGCGCGCCGAGCTGGCCCGCGCAGCCTTTGAGGCGCTGCGCCAGCAGGCCGAAGACGGCGCAAATCCAAAGCTGCAGCGCGAGTTTCTGGTCTCCACCAGTCTTGTCGTGCGCGGCTCGACAGCGCCGCCGAGCGCCGCGCCCGGAACTTAGCGTCCGCGAAAACCGCCGCCGAACCCTGCCGCCACGCGCCCGCCCCCGGCGTAGCCGCGCGCATAGCCGTATCCGTACGCGCGCGGAGCGTAACCGGCAAACGGCCGGCCAGCGTAGAAGCGCGGACCGTAGCCGTAGGCCACGCGCGGGCCGGCAAAGAAACCGCCGTAGGCTACGAACGCCGGCGGAGGCGCGACAAAATACGGCGGCGGCATCGGCGCAGCATAAGCCACGACCGGCGGCGGAGGCGGCGCATAGGCCGGCGGCGGCGCGGGCTGATCGTCATAGCCCATCTGCGGAGCGGGCTGCTGATCCTGCGCGGGCGGCGCCGGTTCGTCGTTCTCGCCCTGGCCGCGCGGAATCAACCCGTACGGATCGCGCTGCGGCTCCGGCGTCTCCGGCACAACAATGTCCTCCATCACTCGCAGCGTGAGCGCAGTCTCGGCCTTGAGCGTGGGCCGCGGTCCGCGCCGCGGCAGATTGATCAGGTCGATCGGCCACAGCACGGGGATCATCCACTCCACCGTGTCGCGCACGGCGTGGCCCTTGCCGATAATCCGGCCCTGCGCGTCGATCTTATAGCCCGGCACGTCCACCACCTTGGCGTCGATGGGCACCACGGTGTCGCCCACGTAGAGCCGGTCAAAGGACAACAGCATCCATCCTTTGCCGACAAAGTGGCCGGGGTCCTTGTACTCGGAGAACTCGCCGCCCAGATAGCTGCCGTAGGGCAGCATGAAATCTCCGCGGCGGTGCTCCACCTTGCAGAGCACCGGATCGCCCGGGGCGGTTGTCTTCGAGGAGATTCGCGCGTCGCCGGTCGTGCAGGAGACCAGCGAACCGGCGGGGATCAGCCGCTGCGAGTCGGCAAAAAGCCTGGGCGCCAGCAGCAGGATGAGCCCGAGCAACGAGAAGCCGGACAATGTGCGGGATAGCGGACGAAAAAGGGAGAGATAACCGAACAGGTTGCGTGTCGACAGAGGGTTCATGGAGAGCCTCCAAGGCAGAATTCCGGTATGAAAAGCCGGCGATCTGAGCGATACATCGCCCTGAGCGGCGCAGACCGGATTGCGCTGCCGGTGGCAGAATGCAGGGGAAAAAGCCGGTTTGGTGCCTCCCGAGAGTTCGATCTTCCGAAAATTGGTGTCTACTGCAGTCCCGAGATACCTGCCTGAACCCGCAGGCGGTGAAGAAAGTTTCGGGCGGTTGCAAATATTTTTGCGCTTTCAGCAGAACCAGCGGTCCGCCGTCGCTCCTCTGGTTCGCTCGGCCAGGAGATGATTTGCGAATCTGCGTTCCCTGATAGACTTCCATCGCTCGAAGCAGTACCGGCAGTGCGCCTGCCTCCGCGCGCACATCGTTCAGCTTGCGCGTGGATTTCAAAATCATGCGGCAGGCGGAAGCACTGGCCTTTGCTTTGTGGATTCCTGTATCCGTGAGCGCCGCGGCTGGCCCTCCCATTTTCTGTTTTTTAGAGATACCCACAGGAGAAAAGAATCCTCATCCATCCCATGCGCCCCGCCGGGATGTGGCTTTCACGGCGCCTGCTGGACGGAGTAAAACCTATTTGTTTTCAGTGGATTTTTTGTATCAGATTGGACTTTGCAGAACCGCTTCGGGAGGCTTACTGGCGGAGAGAGTGGGATTCGAACCCACGGTACTCGTTAAAGTACACACGCTTTCCAAGCGTGCGCCTTAAACCACTCGGCCATCTCTCCAGCGCGGCGGTCTGACTTCATGAATTTAGCATATCCGGCGCTGCCGCCGCGGGCCGCGCAGCGGGCTCAGCCGCAACGCGCGGGGCAATGGGCGGGCATCGCAGCCGGTGCGGACTGTGAAACCGTTTACCGGCTTCCGGCCGCTGATTTATAGTGCCTTGTTGCCTGCCGCACGGCTTTTCGCATTTCCCAATCTTCGAGAAAAGAGATTTCATATGCCTTTCATCTCCCGCCGCAATCTGATCCGTTCCGGACTTGCCGTTTCCGCGTCCTCGATGGTGAGCCGCTCCGCATGGGCGCGCGCCGCGGCGCTGCTCTCAGGCCGCGACGATGCTTCCGCCGCCGCACAGGCCGCTATTGCGCCGCGCGAAAAACTTCTTTTTGATTTCGGATGGAAGTTCCAGTTCGGCAATGGCTGCGACCCGTCCAAGGACCTCGGCTTCGGCAACGACCAGGGAGACTTTGCCAAAACCGGCGATTTCGCCTTCGCCAAGGCAGGCTACAACGACTCCAAATGGCGCACGTTGAACCTGCCGCACGACTGGGCCGTCGAACTGCCCTTCGTCTGGGACGAGCAGTTGAAGTCGCACGGCTACAAGCCGCTCGGAAGGCGATATCCGGAAACCAGCGTCGGCTGGTACCGCCGGGAGTTCGACGTTCCGGCGAGCGACGCGGGCCGGCGCATCTCGGTTGAGTTCGACGGCGCATTTCGCGATGTGCTGGTCTTCGTCAACGGCTGCTTCATCGGCCGCAATGACAATGGTTACGTGCCGTTCCGCTTCGATGTGACGGACTTCCTGAAGATCGGCCAGCGCAACTGCATCGCCGTGCGCGTGGACGCCAGCTTCGGCGACGGATGGTTTTACGAAGGGGCGGGAATTTACCGGCACGTATGGCTGACCAAGACCGATGCGCTGCATCTGGCTCCATGGGAGAGCCTGGTGCGCTCCAGCCTGAACGGCGGCGCTGCGGAGTTATCGCTGGCAACCATCGTGCGGAACGACGGCCCCGAGGCCAGGAGCGCGAAGGTGCGCTGGCAGATCGTCGACAAATCGGGAAACAGCGTAGCCGCGGCCGAATCTGCCGAGCAGACGATCGAAACCGACAGCTCCGGCGCGTTCACGGCGAGCGCGCAGATTACGAAGCCGGCGCTATGGTCGCCCGACGAACCCAACCTGTACGCGGCCATCGTAACGGTCGAGTCGGCGGGCAAACCCTGCGACGCAGAGCGCGTCGCCTTCGGTGTGCGCACTGTGCGCTTCGATGCGCAGCGCGGCTTCTCGCTCAACGGCAGGCCGATGAAGATTCAGGGCACGTGCAACCATCAGGACCACGCCGGCGTAGGCGCCGCGGTGCCCGATGCGCTGCAGTGGTACCGCCTCGGCGTGCTCAAGGAGATGGGCTGTAATGCCGTCCGCACCTCGCACAACATGCCCACGCCCGAGTGGGTGGAGGGCTGCGATCGAATGGGCATGATGATGATGTGCGAGACGCGGCAGATGAGCTCGAGCCCCGAAGGGCTGGCGCAGCTGGAAGCCATGGTCAAGCGCTACCGCAACTCGCCGTGCGTCATCCTGTGGTCGATCGGCAACGAAGAGTGGCAGTTGCAGAACGAGGCCGCGGAAGTGGGCCAGAAGATTGCCGACACGATGGTGGCGCGATGCCATGAACTCGATCCGACGCGCGTGGTCTCGGCCGCGGTCAACGGAAACAACGAAAAAGGCGTCTCCAATGCGCTCGATATCATCGGCTTCAACTACAACCTGAAGTTTCCCGACGGATACCACGAGAAGAATCCCACGCGGCCGATCTTCGGCTCGGAGACGGCCAGCGCGGTCGCGACGCGCGGCGAGTACACGACCGACCCGCTGCGCAACACCGTGAGCGCCAATGACGTCAACAATCCCGGATGGGGCGAGCAGGCCGAGGAGTGGTGGACCTTCTACGCCACCCGCGAGTGGGAGGCCGGCGGCTTTGCCTGGACCGGATTCGATTACCGCGGCGAGCCGACGCCCTACGGCTGGCCTTCGATCAGCTCGCAGTTCGGCATTGTGGATACCTGCGGGTTCCCCAAGGACACTTTCTTCTATTACAAATCCTGGTGGGGCAAGGAGCCGGTTCTGCATCTGTTCCCGCACTGGAACTTCGAAGGACGCGAAGGCGATGAAATCCCGGTCTGGGTGCACTCGAATCTGGACGAGGTGGAGCTGATCGTCAATGGAAAAAGCGCAGGCCGGCAGAAGGTGCCGCATCTCGGGCATGTCGAGTGGAAGGTCCGCTACACGCCGGGCGCAATCGAGGCCCATGGCTACAAAGCGGGCAAGCTTGCCCTGACGGAAAAACGCGAAACCACGGGCGCGCCCGTGTCGCTTCGCCTGACGGCGGACCGCACCGAGATCGACGCCGATGGCGAGGACCTGGCGATTCTGCGCGTAGAGGCGCTCGATGCCCAGGGCCGTCCGGTTCCCACTGCAAACCAGCTTGTCGGCTTTCAGGTAACAGGCGCCGGCGCGCTCATCGGCGTAGGCAATGGCGACCCCAATTGCCAGGAGAGCGACAAGGGATCGAAGCGGTCCCTCTTCAATGGTCTGGCGCAGATCATCGTGCAGGCGGCAAAGCAGCCGGGCGAGATTCAGGTGACGGCTACGAACCTGACGCGGCACCAGGAGATCGCTCCGGCCAGAGTGACCATCACGGCAAGAGCGGCAGCGCCTCGGCCTGCGGTTCCCGAGCCCGGCGGCAGGAGCTGATCCGCACAGCCGATGCAGGGAAAGGAGTTATCGGCGCCGCCGGCATACGACCGATTCAAGCCGGCGGTTCGAACACCGGACTCACCCCGGTAATCAGCCCCTCACAGCGTGGGACGCTGTACCGCGCAAGTGGCTATAATTCCAGACAGAGCGAAATTCGGCGCTTTTTAGAATCTACTTCGAAGGGAATCCCGCCAAATGGCGACTGGAAACCTTGCCCTGGGTGAAGAACAGGGCGCTTTGAGTGCGCGCCAGCGCATCGTGAACGACTTCAGCATCAATGTAGCCACAGTCAACGGTTCCGGTTCGCAATCGGCAAACAGCGTTCTGCTGAAGAGCATCTTCGGCATGGGCGTGCCCGTGAGCGGCAAGAACCTGTTCCCTTCGAATATCGCCGGCCTGCCGACCTGGTATACCATCCGCGCCAGCAAGGACGGATACGTAGCCCGCAAGCGCGACTCCGAAGTGCTGATCGCCCTGAACCCCGAGACAGCCAGGGAAGACATCCTGGCGCTGCCCCCGGGCGGCGTGGCCATTTACGAGGAGCACCTGAACCTGAAACAGTACCGCGACGACGTGGTCTGCTATCCGGTGCCCTTCGACAAGATCACGGCGGCGGTCTGCCCCGAGGCCAAACTGCGCAAGCTGGTCAAGAACATGGTCTACGTCGGCGTGGCCGCCGAGCTGCTGCACATTGACCTGAACGTGGTCGAAAAGAGCGTGCGCAAGCAGTTCGCCAAGAAGCAGAAGGTGTTCGATCTGAACTTCGGCGCCGTCAAGGCGGGCTTCGATTACGCAGCGGCGACCTTTACCAAGCGCGACCCGTTCTTCATCGAGCCGATGAACCAGACGGCCGGCAAGATCATCATCGACGGCAACGCGGCCTGCGGCATGGGAGCGGTCTTTGCCGGCGTTACGGTGGTCGCGTGGTATCCGATTACGCCGTCCACTTCGCTGATCGAAGCCACCACCGACCTGCTCAAGAAATTCCGCGTCACGCCCGAGGGCAAAGCGACATTCGCCGTGGTGCAGGCCGAGGATGAACTGGCCGCCATCGGCATGGTGCTTGGCGCCGGCTGGGCGGGCGCCCGCGC
>DATGLJ010000169.1:0-14786 GCA_035294185.1 Occallatibacter sp.
ACTTCAGTCATCCAGAACCCTACCACATGCGGGCGCTTGACCCGGTCATCACGATGCTCGGTTGCGCGGCAATCGTGGCATGGCGCCAGGAAGCCAGCGCGGCTCGAATGGCGGTGGCCGAAACCACGTTGGCGATACAGAAGGTTTGACTTTGCCCAAAGACCCACTCCGAAGACGCATTCATGGCCCGCACGGCCATTTCGTCCCCCAGCAGCCGGTCGAGAATATGGAGGGCGCTGCCCGCAGGCTGTGGCTTTCCCGTTCTGGCCGGTTCATTCGCCGTTAATCGTCGTCATCCTTTGCCGCGCCCTTCACGCGCGCCCTGATCATCGCCGGCACCGGCTTATTCCCCATCGCGTCTTTCCACAGGATCACATTCAGCTTGTCGGCCGGTGCGCGGTCCGGATGCGTAAAGTCCATCTTCATGCTGGCGCGGGCGCCGTAGGCATTCTTTGCGTTCGCCGTGTAGATGAGCCCGTTGTCGCGGTTGGCGTAGTCCGCCGTATAGGGCGGCTGGTCGCCGGGGCCCGTGAACAGGCTGGCGATCTGCGAAGCGAAGGCGTCGTTGTTGTTCATCGGCGGCAGCCCCAGCAGCGATTCCATGGTGCGAATCACGCTTACCGTCGTATAGAAACGGCTGTCGACAAATGGTTCGCCGCCTGGCCCGTGCGGCGCGTACTTGCTGATCACCAGCGCAATCGAGCGGTGCGCGTCCACGTGGTCGGCCCCGTTCTGCGCATCGTCCTCAAGGATGAAGAAAGCCGTGTCGTCCCAGAAGGGCGAATGCGAAATCGCCTCCACCGCGCGGCCCACCGCAAGATCGTTGTCGGCAACCGAGGCTTGCGGGCGCGGCGCGCCCGGCCGCGTGCCGGCCGTGTGGTCGTCGGGCAGCCGGAGCTGAATGAAGCTCGGCATCGTGTCGCGGCCCTGCTCGCGATCGGCGATCCACTGCTTCAGATGCCGCTCGAAGATATCTTCCCGCACCTGATCGGGAATGAAGAGATTGAAGTCCGGGTACTCGGGCGCGAAGTGGCCCACCAGCTCCGGCTTGGTGGCCACGTTGGCCTCGAGCAGCGGAATCGCCCACGGCCACTTGTTGATCCCGCCGCCCCACTCGGCCGGCAGCCGCTGGCCCGGTTCGATGGCATTGCGCGGGCAGCTTTTGCCGGCGAGCACGGGCCCGAGCTGCGGGTTGGCCGCGGCCTGCGTATCGCAAAAAGTGGACGAAATGTACTCGCCGAAGTGGTAATACGTCTTTCCGTGCGCCGCCAGGTTGCCCCAGATGTAGCCGCTGGCCGGCTCGTTCACATCGGGAATCCTCTGCAGCAGGGGATAGCCCTCGGAAACCACGCCCTCGTAATCGTACGTGCGCTCGCCGCCGCGGTAGCTCTGCTGCCACGTCTTATCGAGATAATCCGATCCGATCGCGGCGTTGGACCACACATGCCCTTCGCCCGAAACCTCGCCCGAATCGTAAAAATTGTCGAGCACGCCGAATTGCAGCGCCAGCCTGTGCTCATTCGGCGTGATGGCCTTGCCGTACATGGCCAGACTCGGATCGCCGTTGCCGACTCGCCGGCCGTTCTGCTCAAGATCGCCGAGGACCTGATCGTAGGTCCGGTTTTCCTTGATGATATAGATAATGTGCCGGATCGGATTCCGGCCGGAGGCAAACTCGATCTTCTGCTGCGCCGCCCTCATGCGGTTCGCAGCCAGCGCCGTCTCGGTCCATTGCGCAAGGTTGGCGGCGATCTGTGCCTCGTCGATCGACGCCAGCGAGCCGTAGAGCAGCGTAGCGATGTAGGCGTTGCCGCGCCTCGGCGCTTCTTCTCCGTTGGCTGCGGGCGGCTGCGGAAAGTTGTTCGGCCCGGTTCCCTTGCTCTTGTCGCTGGCCACGTAAAGCCTGCCGCCGGAGAACGCCATCGAGACCGGCATCCACTCCGTTGGAACGAATCCGATCGGCTCGACCATGCCCTGCTTCGCTGCCGCGGGCGTCAGCCTGGCGGTATCGAAGACGGCCACTGCATCCGTCGCCATGTTGGCCGCGTACAGCCGGCTGCCGTCGGCATTCGCAGCCAGCGCCACAGGCTCGGCGCCAAAGTAGCTCTGGCCGGGGAGGCGGGTGTCGAAATAACCCTTTACCGCAAAGTTCTTATCGCGCACATCGACAGCGGCAACGGCGTCGCGATTGGCAAGCGCGACATACAGCGTCCCGCCGTCGGGCGAGAGCGCAAAGGCGCAGGGGTGCGTGCCGGGCGCGATGTCGCTCGCCGGCCTGAGCAGCGCAAGCCGGCGGCCTACCTTGCCCAACCGCAAATCAAGCTCGGCAATCTCGGAAGCATTCCACAGCGCCACAAACGCGCGGCGGCCGTCGCGGGCCAGCGCCAGAGCTATGGGATATGCAGCCGGAACGGAAGGACTCTCGGCAAGATCGAATGTTCTTTCGATGTTGCCGCTCTCTGCATCCACCAGCACCGCATTGTCGGCCAGGTTATCGGCCACCAGAATCTTTTCCCTTCTGCCCGCGCCGACAACGGCGATTGCAGCCGGATATGGAATGGCTTTGCCGCCCCACTTGCCCTCGCCAATCGTGGTGGTGCGGCCCGGCGCAAGCTGCTGCAGCGGCAGCGGAATCAGCCGCTCCGGCGCAATCCTGCCATCGGAAAAGCTGTACACCACAATCGCATTGCCCACCGCGTCTTTGCCATCGCCTGTGGGATTCGAAAGCGAGGCCATGCTCGCGTAGAGATGCCTGCCGTCGCTGCTGAAAGCCAGTCCCGAAAACAGCGTCTGCCTGGCGTGGAGCGCGGTGCGCGCATCGGGAAAGTCGGTCACCCTGCCGGACTGCACATCGAGCACCGCAAGCGACTGCTCGTAGTTCGAGAGCGCAGTGCCATAGCCGTCGTTCACCGTCACAATGTAGCGTCCATCGGGCGAGACGGCCATCGACGCCGGCAGACTGTTGATCCGCTGCGGCCGGCCGGGCGCCTCGCCGATCAACTGCTTGCTCGAAGGCAGATCGATGACCGAGGCAGAGGTCCGGCCGGGCGCTTGCGCGGCAACCGAGTCCACGGCCGCGGCAAACACAATCGCGGCAATTCCCAAAAGTTGCTTCGGCTTCATCCTTCGCTCCAGGGGGCAGCTTGCCTGCTCTTGCCGAACAATCGATCTGGCGCGACAAGAGAAATGGAAAAAACTCGCGCGGCACATCGATCGCAAAATGATGCAAGTGAATTGTAAACGGAGTTTGTTTGCGGAAGATGAAGACCCGATCAGCAGCAGCGAAGCAATAACGGAGGCGCCAAAGGCGCGGCTGCAGCTCCTTGCGCCTCTCCGGCAGCCTGCTCAGTCGCTCGCGCCCGAGTTGCCGCCGGCGTCGTCCGGCAGTTCAAGATAGACAAGCGAAAAGCGCGTCTGTCCATTCACCGGCGCCTCGAAGCCCACGATGTGCTGGCGATGCGGGGAGCCGGCCTTGAGTTCGAGATCGTTCTTGTTCGAGCTGCCACCGTAGTTTCTGTCGCCCATATTGACGTGCACGTTCGGCTGATTCCTGCCGTTATCCTGGCAGCTCAGACCCTCAGCGGTCACGGCAGGCTTGCCCACGGCCGCATTGTTCTGGCACGTGATCACATCGCCGTACCGGCCGAGCGCCTTTCTATAGAACGCCTCCACCTTGTCCTGGCTGTCCGGCGTGGAGTAGTTAACGGTCTTCACGCGCAGTTCCCAGTGGCCAAAGCCCATGTGCACATCAGCCGACTTGTCGTTGTCCTTGTCGGGAACAATCTGCGCGCCGGGATAAACAGGCAGGCCGAGATCGGCTGCGCTGATCTGGCCGGTGTTGACATGCACGCCGCCGAACGGCGTATCCACCTGCACGTTCTTGTCCTGGCCGTTGGCGTCCTTGTCCACGTGCACGCGGCAGCCGGCTAAACCGAGGCAAACGGCCGCCAGCAGGCCCACGGCAGCTCCGGCCCGCTTCAGGACCGGGGCCGCAGTCCGGTTCGCGCCGGGATTCATCGTCATCGCGCTCATGCCCGAACTATACGCCCGCCGGAGCATTTTGGTTCCTCAGTGCGAATGGTGGCCGTTATCTTCTTTGCTGCTGGTGGCAAACAGAATGCAGGCCGTAAAAACGGCAATGATCACCGGAACAACGACAAACGGAGACGAAATGTGCATGATACGGAGGCTCCTTGGCCAAAACTCGACCGAAATTAAGACTAACAAACCCCAACCGGCGGAATCACCTGAGCTGAGCGCCGGAGCCTTTTGCGGCCTGTGTGGACATAGCCGTCTGCTTCCGCTCCCCGCCCTGCGGATAATCCACCCGGATGGTCAGAATCTCATAGGGATGAATCGGCACTTTGATGGTATCGCCGGCCGGATTACTGTCAATGGCAAGCGGACTGCCTTCGGGCTTCTCCATCAGGTTGGTCACCGTGGCCGCCGCAGCGCCAGCCGGCACATGGAACTCGGCCGTCGCCGCTTTGCCGGCCCACTCATACGCGCGGAAGATGAGCGCATTCGAGTCCTCGGCCTTCTTGACCGCGGTGAGAATCACGTTGTCCGGCCCCACCGAAGCAAACGAGTGTTCGGCGGGCAGCGAGCCGGGATGCGCGGTCGTCACCACCGCCTGCAGCGGATAGTCGTACTCCCAGCCGCGGCGCATCGTCAGCGCCTGCTTCCACGTGCCGGCGTGCGGATAGATGGCGTAATGGAAGTGCTGATGGCCCATGTCGGCATCGGGGTCGGGCCACTTGGGCGAGCGCAGCAGCGTAAGCCGCAGCACATTGCCCACGGCATCGTAGCCGTACTTGTCCTTGTTCAGCAGGCTCAGGCCATAGACCCTGCCATCCGGGCCTTTGCCGGAGAGATCGGCCCAGCGCAGCGCCGGCACCTCAAACTGTGCCTTTTCCCAGCTATTGTTGCGCGTCGTCGGCCGCTCGATGGTGCCGTAGGGAATTTCGTAGGTGGCGAAGTTGCTGGCGACGGCCAGCGGAAAGGCGGCCTTCAGCAGCACATGCGATTCGTGCCAGTCGATGTGGTTGTCGATATCGACCTGATCGGACTCAGGCGCAAGAGTGATGGTCTGCATGAACTTCGAATTGCCGAAGTGACTTGCAATGCGGACAGCAGGGCGAGCGGACCCGGCGTCAATCAACTGCACGGAGTCCGCATTGACCACCATCGGCGGCACATCCAAAGTGCCGGGATCGATATTCCACGCGTCGTACTGTTTGGGCAGATCCCTGAAGAACTGAAGCTGATTGCCGCAGGCATCCCTGGCAAGGATATCGGCGTTCGACGACCTTTCGATCACCGCCGTCACACAGCCGGATCTCTTGTCGATCTCTATTTCCAGCGCCCGGTTCATCAGCCTGATGCTGCCGGCCGTTTCCGTCGCTGTCGTCGCAGGGAACGTCGCATCGATGGCGCGAGCGCTGGGCGAATACACCGTCAGCAGCTTGTAGCCAAACGCCGGAGCTGTCACGTGGATATTCAGCTCCGCTACGCCGGTGGCGCGGTCAAGCGACCGGATCGCGAAGGGCACCAATTGGCCGTCGCCATCATCCATCACGCGGATGACTGAATCGGGCTGCGGCAACTGTATTCTGGCGGTCACATCGCCGGAGCGCTCCCATCCGAGCGGATTAAAAACCACGATGGAGAAGGTTTCCTCGCCCGGCAAGGCCTTTTCGGCTGTTGAGGCGGTGTCAATATGTTCCGCAATGATCTGCATCGCCTGCCGTGAAATCCCATCCGTCGACATGCGCACCCAGTCGTAGTCCTTCTGCGCGTCCTTATAGATGACGCCGATGCCCGAGCCCGCCGCCAGATCATGGAACTGGTTGAACAGCACCTTCTTCCAGTCCTCGGTGAGCTGATCGCCCGGATACTTCGCGCCGTCGAGCCAGGCGAGCGACGACCACTTCTCCGCGTTCAGCAATTCTTCTTCCGAGACCCGCATGTTGTGCTTATGCCGGGCCTGCGTGGTGAAGACGCCGCGGTGGTACTCGAGATAGAGTTCGCTGTCCCACGTTGGAATCGCGATCCTGCCGGCAACCGGCGCCGGCTCCTGGTAATGCGGTATCGACTGATAGTTCCAGGTGCGGCTCTCGGGCGCGATCTCCTTCTCGACGGTTGAGAAAAACGACTGCGCCGAGCCGAACTCGTACTTCGGCGTCACCGGCTTACCGCCGTTTGCCGCAATCGCCGCATTCCCGGGATTTTTCCAGCGGAAGCCTTCATCGAGAATGGCGCGCGTCGGGCCGCCGCCATGATCGCCCACGCCGTAGAGATCGAGAAGCTCGGTCATTCCCGGCGAAAATCTGCGCCCGTTCTTCAAATCCTCGGAGAGCCGGACCGGATTCAGCGAGAGATTGACATAATCGTGCGGAAAATACGTCAGCACCTTCGAGCCGTCCGGCGACTCCCACCAGAACAGCTTGAACGGGAGCTGGTTGGTGTCGTTCCACGCCATCTTCTGCGTAACGAAGTAATCGATGCCGCTCTTTTTGTAGATCTGCGGAAGCTGCCACGAATATCCGAAGGAATCCGGATTCCAGCCGATGCGAACATCGACGCCGTATTCGCGCTCGTACCAGCGCTTGCCCACCAGCAATTGCCGCACCAGCGATTCGCCGTCGGGCATGTTCAGGTCCGGCTCGACCCACATGCCGCCGACAATCTCCCAGCGTCCTTCCCTGATGCGCTGCCTGATCTGGTCGTTAAGATCCGGGTAATCGCGCGCCATCCACTCGTTGTACGCCGCCGCCGACTGCGTGAAGGTGTAGCCGGGATATTCGTACATGAGCTGCAGCGCGGTGGAAAAGGTGTTCCGGACCACACCCACGGTCTCGGTCCACGGCCACAGCCATGCAGCATCGATATGCGCATCTCCATCGAGATGGAACGTCGCTCCGCCCAGCAGCGGCTCGAGCGCCTCCAGCCGGCGCTGCGCCGACTGCAGGCTGGCGTCGAAGGCCTGCTGGTTGCGAGCCTCCAGCGCGGCAATATCGACGGCGTGAATCGCGCGATTGAGTGTGGCCATCGGCGCTGCATCGCCCGGCTTCAGCGAGGGTGCAAGAACGGCCGCAGCCAGAAATTGCTCGCCGAGATCGACCGGGTTCGGGCGGCTCTCGGGAAAATCGATGCGCAGCGTTGCGCCGCCGATGCGCTTGGTATCGACCGTGTGGAGAAGCTTGACGGCCACCATGGCCTTGTCGCCCGGCTGCGCCTTATCGAACAGGACAATCGGCTCCAGATCGTCGCCCAGCGCGACGCGGCGGCCGTTGACATAAATAATCTGCGGAACCGGTCCGTTCGCATCGGCGTGAAACTGAAACCAGATGCGCGCTCCCGTCAGGTCATAGCCGTCGAGCGCAGCAGGAACCTCTACGATCCGCCGGAACCAGACCGCCTCATTCGGGCCGCTGGCGCCGGCGGCCATGGTGGCCCAGGTGCTGTCGTCCAGATTCGGGTCTTCGCCGTGCGGCAGGTCGCCGGCATGAAACTTCCACGGCCCGTCGGGCAGCTCGCGCAGGCCCATCAACCGGTCGACGATGGCGCGCGAATCCGCAGGCAGCGCGCCGGCGGCGCGATCGAACTCACCGCCCCGCTGGGCGGCGGCATAGCCGGCAAAAAGAAAGAGCAGGAGAAAAGCAGGCAAAGATACCGGTATCCGCACGTGTCCCTTCCGGACAGAAATCATCAGGAAATCTCCTCCACAGCATCTTAGGGCATGGCCCCGGGTCAACCGCCCGCAACATTCCGGTAAAGAGTGTGTCAAAGACGCACATGGAGGCGCGCGCGATGCCGTCCCTGCATACGGACTTTGCAGTTTCGTCAAAATTTTATCTTCCATCGAACCTTTAGCGGCTTTATCGCATACTAAGAGGAAAGAGGTTCCCCCGGAGATTCGGATGGTTCCGAAGCGATCGCCACGTCTCTTACTTCTTTTTCTCCTCTTCCTGCTGGCCTCCGCCTCGGTCCATTGCAGGGCGCAGGCCGCATTGCTGATGGAAGAGCCCTACGGGCTGTACGGCACCATCAATCCCACCGGCCATAACGCCGTCTATCTGAAAAATGTCTGCGCGGAAACGCCGCTGAAGCTACGGCGCTGCCGCCCCGGAGAACTGGGCGCGGTGATCTCGCGCTACGAAGGCGTCGATGGATACGACTGGGTGGCGATTCCGCTGATTCCCTATCTCTACGCGGTGGAGAACCTGGCCGATGTGCCGGCGCACGTCGATCACCAGACAGTCGTCGCTCTCCGCAATCAATATCGCGAACAGCACTTCGAACCCCTCGGGCTGGATCAGGCCGGCAATAGCATCGTGCGCGACGGCTGGACGCAGTTAATCGGCGGATCGTACGAGCGCCGCATGTACGCCTTCCGCTTCGATACCACGCCGGAACAGGACGATGCGCTGATTGCCCGGCTGAACGATGACCGCAACCAGTCCCACTTTCACATGCTGTTCCGCAACTGCGCCGATTTCGCGCGCGTGGTGCTGAACGTCTATTTTCCGCACAGCTTCCACCGCAGCATCTTCCCGGATGCGGGGGTGACCACGCCCAAGCAGCTCGCCTACAAGCTGGTGCGCTACGGCAAGAAGCATCCCGAGATTCACCTGACGGTGCTCGAGATTCCTCAGATTCCCGGCTACCGCTGGCGCAGCCGCTCCACCAAGGACATTGCCGAGTCTTTCTCGACAACGGCCTATGCGGTTCCGTTGACGATTGTCAATCCGTATCTGGCCGGCGGCATCTTCGTCGATTACTTCGTGCGCGGACGCTACCACCTGGTGCCCAGGCATCCGGCCGTGGTGGATCCGGACAATCTGGCCGCATTGACAGGCCCGGCGACGCCCGGAGAGAATGCCTCCGGCGCCGGCATGCAGGCCGCAGGCGCCGTATCCAGCCGCGCCGTCACCGCGGCCATGGGCGCAGACTCCGGCCTGAAGGAAAGCAAGGCAGCGCATGAGTAAGACGGCTCCGCAGAATCTCAAATCCCATACCCGCCTCGATCCTGTCTTCCACTTCTTGTCTGATCCCTGTTCTGCTTATCAACCTCTTCGCCGCCATGGTTTACCTGGTGCGGCATCCGCACTTTCATGCGGCGTGGCTGCTCGTGCTCTCGATCGCCGCGCTGGTGCTCGCCTTTAAAGTCCGGATTTATCCGCTCAAAGTGCAGGACCGCCTGATCCGCCTCGAAGAGCGCCTGCGGCTGCAGGCGCTGGCCCCGGCCGAGTGGCATTCGCAGATCTTCCGGCTGACCGAGGACCAGTTAATTGGACTGCGTTTTGCCGCCGACGACGAGGTAGTGCAACTGGCCAGGCAGGCTCTCGAGCACAATCTCACGCGCAAGCAGATCAAAGAGCGCATCCGGAGCTGGCGCGCGGATTACTTCCGCGTGTAGCGCTGCCGCCGGCCCGTCCCCTCGCGCTCCTGCTCCGGCTGAAGCGCTATCCTGCTTTTTCCCGATCGAGCCAACCGGCGGCGCCTTTTGCCGCATCCCGCACGCGGCATCTTTTCGCACACAGGCGCAAACATCCCGCACGCAGCAAAAGGTTGCCAGGCGATGCGGCAACCTGCCGCCGCACGGCGCCGCCCGTGCGGGAATTTGCGCGGCGTAAGCCGATGAAGTCCGCATCCACGCCGCGCCTCTTCGATTCGAGTCAAACCCGTTCCTGCATTCAGGCATCCTAGCTGACGGAGAGCCGGAAGATGCGCCGCGCAGGAAGGCGCAGCTCGGAAGGGCCCTTGTTTGCTCGAAAAAAATCCCCCTCACGGAGAGACTATGTTCAGGCGTCTTCTTATCATCGCCGGGCTTGCGGGTCTGGCCGCGTTACCCGCTACAGCCAGCGCGCAGAATGCCAATCCTGACTGGAATCATGGCACAGTTTCAGCCTACGGCGATCTGTTTCGGATCGCGCCTTCCGGAGCGCCCGCTGTCAATTACCTGGGATTGGGTGGACGGGTAGGATTGAACGTCGACCCCTGGGTTGCGCTCGAAGCAGAAATGAACTACGACTTCGTGCAGAGTTACACGACCACCAGCTCGAGCGGCGGTCAGATCACGACCTTCACCGCAAAAGTGCGTCCTCTCACCGGCCTGTTTGGCCCGAAGTTTCAATTCGGCGCCTCCGGACCGGTCCGCGCATTCGTGGTAGGCAAAGTCGGATTCGTCGACTTCAGCACCAGTTGTAACGCACCCGCCGGCTCGCCCTCCTGCTTCACCGGCAGTCTCTCCGGTTTCGGCGGAAGCTCCACGCACGTTGCGGTCTATCCGGGCGGCGGCTTCGAATTCTTCGGCGGCCCCATTGGAGTGCGCATCGAGGCTGGCGATCAGATCTACTGGAACAACGGGACCAACAACAACCTGCGCGTCACCTTCGGCCCCACCTTCCGGTTCTGAACGGCCCCGCAGGCCGATTCCCTCTCAGCCCCCGGGGAGGATTCCCGATTTGCCCGGATCCTCCTCCGGGGCCTCGCCGGCAAGCGGGGAGCGAGCCTCTCGCTTCCCGCTTTTTTCTGACGTTCGTACCCTCGCTCCCCCGATGGTGTTCTTCCAATTCATCCCGACTCGTGCTACACAGTGGGTACAGGTTCCCCGCCGTGAAGCAGTTTTCGGTCTTTCCAAGTGCTCTCGTCTGCCTGGCCGCCGTGTGTATGCCGGTCCGGAGTCCCGCCTCCGATCATGCCAGCCCCACGCCCGGCTATCCGGCCGCGGCGAGTCTGGCCTCCAGCATCCAGGCGATGAAGACGGCCTACGCCGCTTCGGGCAGCATTGTCTCGATTGACGCCGGCACCATCCTCATCGAGCCGAAGATGCCTGCTCCCGTGTGCGCCGTGCCACGGCAGGAGGGCGGCTCGACCACATGGTCGTTCTATGCCTTCCCCTTGGCCTCGATCACCGTGCCCCTGGCCGATATTGACGAAAAGCTGATCGGCGAGGATCGGGTCTTCACCGATCCCGATGCGCCCCGGACCTACAGGCCGGGCGACGTTGGCGACACGACTCTGGTCATCATCGCCGGCGTGGCCGGCAAGCAGTTCCACACCCTGCTCTATGACCGCGAGAAGTTCCTCCGCCTGGGGCCGGGCCCCCATGGGAGCAAGGAATACGATCAGCGGCCCGACGATACCACCGCCTTTGCGCTGGCCTTCTCCGACCACGCCGCAGCGCAGGCCTTCGCCGAAGCGCTCAGGAACGCCGTTTTGCTGGCCCGGGCGCAGGCCAGCCGGTAGCCCTCCGCAGGGCCATCTCCGAAAGCCTGCCATGCTTCAACTCCCCGGGGAAGGCGCGCCCGGGAGCCGCAGCGTCCGCCATATGGGTGAATCGCTGCGCCCGCTCGAGCTGCGGATTTACACGATCACGGCAACCTTGGCCCTCTTGCCCAGCCGGACGACGAGCCGCCCGTCAGGCGCGGGCGCAGGAATCAGCGTCTCCTCGACAACTGAGCCATCCACGCGCACGGCCTTTTCGGCGATCTTCCGGCCGGCCTCAGCGCCGCTGGCGGCCAGGCCCATCTTCACCAGCAGCCTGGGCAGGCGAACCTGCCGCGCGCCGTCCGGCCCGGCCACATCGGCGTAAGCCACGGTAACCTCTTCGAGGTCTTCGGCGGTCTCCTTCTGCTGGAACATGCGCGTCCAGTTTTCCTCTGCGCCCCGTGCAGCAGCCTCGCCATGGAACCCGGCGGCGATCGTCCGCGCCAGGCGCTTCTTGACTTCCATCGGGTGCTGCCTGCCCGCCGCAACCTCCGCCTTCAGCTCCTCGACCTCCGATCGGCGAAGGTCGGTCAGCAGGAGAAAATACTTCCACATCAGCTCATCCGAAATCGACATGAGCTTGCCGTACATCTCCTGCGGCGGCTCGTTGATGCCGATCGCATTGTTTAACGATTTCGACATCTTCTGCACGCCGTCCAGCCCTTCGAGAATCGGCGTCATCAGCACGATCTGCGGCTTCTGGTTGTAGTGCCGCTGCAGCTCGCGCCCGCACAGCAGGTTGAACTTCTGATCCGTCCCGCCCAGCTCCACATCGCACTCGAGGGCCACCGAGTCGTACCCCTGCATCACCGGATAGAGCATCTCGTGCAGGCTGATCGGCTGCTCATTCTGGAAGCGGGTATGAAAATCATCCCGCTCGAGCATCTGCGAGACGGTAAAGTGCGCCGTCAGCCGGATCGTCTGCTCATAGCCCAGCGTTCCCAGCCACTCGGAGTTGTAGCGCACCTCGGTCGCCTTCTCATCGAGAATCCTGAAGACCTGCTGCTTATAGGTCTCGGCGTTTTTCTCGATCTGCTCCCGCGTCAGCGGCTTGCGCGTCGCATTGCGCCCGGTCGGGTCGCCGATCAGCGAGGTGAAATCCCCGATTAGGAAGATCGCCGTATGGCCGAGCTGCTGAAAATGCCGCAGCTTGCGCATCAGCACCGTATGGCCCAGGTGCAGGTCGGGCGCCGTGGGGTCAAAGCCGGCCTTCACGCGCAGCGGCCGGCCGCTCCTGCGGCTCTCCTCAAGGCGCTCGCGCAGATCGCTTGCGCGGATCATCTCCGCGGCCCCCTTCTCAAGCAGGTCCATCTGTTCGTCAACGGGCGGAAATTCTGGCATGTCTCAACAAGTATAAATTTTTGCCGCTCGCCATACCGCAGGCAGCGGTTTCATGACCGCACTGCGCAGGGCCGCATCCGGCATCAGGATGGGCGCGCTGCGCAGCGGACGCCGATGGTACATCGTTGATAAACCGCAGAAAAAGTCCGGAGCCGCAGAGAAAGGACATCGGGCGCTCTTCGAAACAGAGCATGCCGGGGCGAATCCGCCCCGGCATGCGCGCGCCACGCACAAACTCTCCCGCCAGAGGGGCCCGATGCGCAGTTCCGCAACAGAATTCCGGGCCGGCTTCCGGGCTGCTGCCTGGCTGCCTGCCGTTACGCCGCGGTCCGCGACGGCGCGCGGGCCGGCAGGCTCAGCTGCTGGCGCAGACTGCCGGCCAGATCGGCCACCACGCGGAGCTTCTCGGCCACCGGCGCCGGCACTCCCGGCCCGTTCAGGGCCAGCTGCGAATTCAGCAGCAGACCGGCCACGGTCGACTTCAGCTCGTTTTCGATTGCCGCCGCGGCGGCGCGGCGGGCCAGCGCCTGCTCCCGCTCGCGGCGCTGAATCGCGGCCCGGATCTCGCGGATCAGCCGGGCCGCGCCGGAGAGCGCAAAGTTGATCTCGAGCGGAATCGCCAGCCCCGCCCGCTCCCAGATGGCCTCGGCCGCCGCCGGATCGCAGCCGGCCAGCGTCTGGTCCAGCACCACTACGGCAAACTCGGCGCGGCGCAGAGCCGTCAGCGCGGCCTTGCGCCCTTCGGCGACCCGAACTTCCGTGTTCAGCGCCCGGCTCACCGCTGCCGCGCAGTTCTCAGCCCCTTCAATTCCTGTCACCATCAGAACGCTCATCGTCTCACTCCCTGTTCCCTGCCGTTTCAGTCCTGCTGCATCGGGTCGCCGATTCCGTACTCTTTCAGCTTGCGATAAAGGGTGGTCTTGCCGATTCCGAGCAGCTTTGCCGCCTGGAGCTTATCACCGTTCAGCGCGCGGATGGCGCCGAGGATGGCCTCGCGCTCAAGCTCGGCGAGGGTTTTCACCTGGGGAGCCGCGGGCGCGCCGCTCCGCTCGCCGGCGGCTGCGCGCCGGGCCTCGATGGTTTGTTCCAGGCCATGCTGCTGCAGCTGCGTGGGCAGATCGCCCAGGCGCAGCACCGGCCCGGAGGACAATGCGCAGGCCCGCTCCATGGAGTTTTCGAGTTCGCGCACGTTGCCTGGCCAGTCGTAACGCATCATCGTTCGCAGCACTTCATCGGACAGAGTGAAGTTGCGCCCGTGCTCCCGGCTGATGCGGTTGAGAAAGTGCGCGGCAAGCAGCGGGATGTCCTCGCGGCGGTCGCGCAGCGCCGGCAGCCGCAGGTTCACCACGTTCAGACGGTAGAAGAGGTCCTTGCGGAAGCTTCCCTTCTCGACCATCTCCGCCAGGTTCCGGTTGGTGGCTGCAACGATGCGCGCCCGGACAGGCACACGGTGCGTCGCGCCCACCGGCCGCACCTCCTTTTCCTGCAGCGCGCGCAGGAGCTTGGCCTGCAGATCGAGCGACAGCTCGCCGATCTCGTCGAGAAAGACCGTGCCCTCGCCGGCCGAGACCATGAGACCGTCCTTGGACCGGTTGGCCCCGGTAAAGGCGCCCTTCACGTAGCCGAACAGCTCGCTCTCGATCAGCGTGGGCACCAGCGACCCGCAGTCGACGGGCAGAAACGGCTTCTGCGCGTTCGGTCCGTAGGCATGGATGGTGCGCGCCACCAGTTCCTTGCCCGTCCCGCTCTCGCCCAGGATCAGCACCGGGTGCGAGCTCTGGGCGACCTTGGAGAGAATGCGGTAAAGCTTCTCCATCTCCGGCGACCGGCCGATCATCGAGCCCAGCCCCTCGGAGAGCCGCAGCCGCTCGCGCAGCTGCCGCGTGGCCGTATCGGTCATGTGGTTCTGCGCGGCGCGGTCCAGCACCGTCGACAGCTCGTCCATGGCGAAGGGCTTGGTCAGGTAGTCCGAGGCGCCGCAGCGCATCGCCTCCACGGCGGCGTTGACCGAACTCGAAGCCGTCATGGCGATCACCGAAGTATCGGGATAGAGCAGCTTGACCTCGGCGATCAGCTCAAGACCCGGCATCAAGCCTCCGGATGGGTTCGAAGCGCCGGAGTCGTTCGGGCCATTGGCCCCATGAGCCCGGCCTGCCCCGGCATTCGCCCCC
>DATGLJ010000170.1:0-9206 GCA_035294185.1 Occallatibacter sp.
TCCTGGGCTATGGAGATGTGGAAAGCAAAGAACGCTTCCCACATCTCCACAGCCCTGACTACGGCGGCGAGATATACTCGCCCACAACACCAAACCGAGAAACTCCAGCTATGGCTGGATGAGAAAACCGGGGCAGGTCAGCAGCGTCACCACGACGCAGCGGTATCTGCATCCTGCGATGAAGGGCCTGGCAGAGCTGGTTAATGAACGTAATGCGATGCGAGCCCAACAGGAAAATTGCTGAGCTATGTCATGTTTTACGTCATATTCGGGTTTTTCGGGAAAAGCGGGTATCGCTCTAACTGTTTTAGAATCAGTTGGCTGCCCCCCAGGGATTCGAACCCCGATATGCTGATCCAGAGTCAGCTGTCCTGCCATTGAACGAGGGGGCAGAAACGATGCAATGCGTGGCCGCCGATTGGCTGGTGGCCCAGGCGGCGTTGCGCCGCAGTAAATTCAGCCAACCTGTTCATCATACGGGGCGTTGACGGGCGTGGTCAAACGCTTCTGCGTTCATCGGGACTCGCAGCTCAGCTGCAGGTAAGAAAGAAAGATTTAAACGCCGCGAGGAAAAAGCTCGCCCGAGGCCGCTGCGGCGAAGCGTGTGCGGCGGCGCGGGGAACGCGTTGCCGGTGCGGCCAGCATGCCGGCAATTTCCCGCAGCTCGGCGCGAATGCGTTCGAGAGCCAGAGCGGCGCTGTCAGAGCGTCGCGCCGCAGCGCGGGCCAGAGGCAGAGTTTTTTGCGCCTGGGGCCGCCGGTTTGATTGTTCGAGCGCCTGCCGCGCGCCGGCCAGCGTATAGCCCTGCCCATGCACCAGGCGTTTAATTTCAAGCACCAGCTCGACATCGCGGCGGCGATACAGCCGCTGCCCGGTTCCGCTCTTGTTCGGTTTCAGCTGCGGAAACTGACTCTCCCAGAAACGGAGCACGTATGGCTCGAGTGCGCAGATGCGCGCCACATCGCCGATCTTGAAATAGAGGCGGTCGGGAATGACGGCGACGGGCTCGGCGGCGGTGCGCTGCGGTTGGGATGCCATATTCCGGGGCTGCGGAAAGTTCCGCATATCAGCCAGTATAGGGCAGCATGTGCGCAGTCTGAGAGACAAATGACTGGCGAAGGAGTACCAAGTTAGTCCACTGCTGCCGGAGCGCCGAGCCGGACAGCCGGGGCGGGCAGATGAGTTAACGCTTCGGAACGGCTGAATCTCCCGGCATTGGGCGTCGATCGGGCGTCGATGGGTGGCGTTGACGGCGCGCGCAAATTGCGCGCCGCCGCGCTCAGGATGACCGGCTGAAAGGGGGATTTTGGGGGACTATTTTGCCTGTTCGGCCCGCTTTGCCAGGAACCGCTCCATAAATCCAGTATCGAATCTGCCTTCGCGGAAGTCTTCGTCCTGGAAGATGGCCTGGTGCAGCGGAATCGAGGTATGGATGCCCTGAACGACGAACTGGCTCAGTGCGCGCTCCATTTTGGCGATGGCTTCTGCGCGGTCGGCTCCGTGGACGATCAGCTTGGCGATCAGTGAATCGTAGTAGGGCGGGACGACGCCTTCGGCGTATTGCACCGTGTCCACGCGGACGCCGTTGAATCCGGGGACATTGAATGCGGTGATCTTGCCGGCCGAGGGCGTGAATTTTTCCGGATGCTCGGCGTTGATGCGGCACTCGATAGCGTGGCCGCGGATTTCGAGTTTGGGCGGGAGAATGTCGGAGAGCTTTTCGCCCGCAGCGATGCGCAGCTGCGCCTTGACCAGATCGACGCCCGTGATGGCCTCGGTTACCGGGTGCTCCACCTGGATGCGCGTGTTCATCTCAATGAAGTAGAGGTTGCCCCTGGCGTCCATGAGGAACTCGATGGTGCCGGCGTTCTGGTAGCCGATCTCGGCGAGCGAGCGAGAGAGGGTCTGGCCGATCTGCTCGCGCAGTTTGGGCGAAACCTGGAGCGAAGGCGCCTCTTCGATGAGCTTCTGATGGCGGCGCTGGATGGAGCACTCGCGCTCAAAGAGCGTTGTCACGTTGCCGTGCTCGTCGGCGAGAACCTGGAACTCGATGTGGCGCGGGTTCTCGATGAACTTTTCCATGTAGAGATCGCCGTTGCCGAAGGCGTTGGCGGCTTCGGCGTGGGCGGCGTGGAAGAGCTGGCCGAGCGATTCGGGCTCGCGCACGATGCGCATGCCGCGGCCGCCGCCGCCGGCCTTGGCCTTGAGGATGACCGGATAGCCGATTTTGTCGGCGGTTTCGAGCGCATCTTCGAGCGTGGGCAGAACGCCGTCGGAGCCGGGCAGGATGGGCACCTTAGCTTTTTTCATCGCCTGGCGGGCTTTTTCCTTTTCGCCCATCAGGCGCGTGACTTCCGGCGGAGGTCCGATGAACTTGATGTTCGAGGCGCGGCAGACTTCGGCGAAGTTGGCGTTCTCGCTCAGCAGGCCGTAGCCGGGATGGATTGCATCGACATCGGCGATCTCTGCGGCGGAGATCACTGCCGGCACGTTCAGATAGCTGTCGGTCGGCCGCGGCGGCCCGATGCAGATAGCCTCGTCGGCAAAGCGGACGTGGAGCGAGTTGCGGTCGGCCTCGGAGTAGACGGCTACTGTGCGGATGCCGAGTTCCCGGCATGCGTTGATGACGCGGAGGGCGATTTCGCCGCGGTTGGCGATGAGTACTTTTCTGAACATGGGCCTTAGCGGTGCTAGCGTTGTGAGCTGTGTTAGCGGAGTCGGAAAACCTGGCTTCAGTGAAGAGGTTTCAGATGCGTGCCGCTAACGCCGCTCCGTCCGGTTAATCCAGCCGGATGGCAAACAAGGGTTGTCCGAATTCGACAGGCTGCCCATTGGTCACAAAACACTTGACGACAGTGCCGGCCGCATCGGAATCAACTTCGTTCATCAGTTTCATGGCTTCGATGATGCAAACCACCTGATTCTTTTCCACGTGGTCGCCGATATTGACGAACGGCGGAGCGCCCGGCGATGGCGAACCGTAAAAGGTGCCGACAATGGGCGACTTGATGATGTGCAGTCCGGCGTCCGGATCGGCAGCCGGTGCGGACGCCTCCGGTGCTGCCGATGGGGCTGCTGCGTGGCCGGGCGCGGGAGCTGCGGCGGCAGGCGCCGTGGCCAGCAGGCGGGCCAGATCGTTCAGGTTGGCGGCTGCGCCTGCGGGTTCGTGGAACTTGAGACGGATCTTCAGGTCGCCACGGTCCAGGTCGAACTCCGACACCCCGTGGGCCTTCAAAAAATCAACCAGTTGTCGCAGGTCGTCAATATCCTGTTGCTTCATTCGTTCCTTCGCTCTCCAAAATGCAGCGGCGCTGACAGTCAGCGGCCTCAGTTCTCAAAAACTTCGATTCTCGTACATGCGCCGGAGCCGGCCTGCCCCGCGAACAGCGCTCATAGCTCGATGAGGGCTTTGGGCGAGGGGGTCAGCACCTCGGCTCCGTTTCGCGTAACGGCCACCATGTCCTCAATGCGAACGCCAAACCTGCCGGGCATGTAAATGCCGGGCTCGATGGTGATGACCATGCCGGACAGCAGCCTGCCGGTTTGTCCGGCGCCGATGCGCGGCGTTTCGTGAATCTCCAGACCGACCCCGTGGCCGGTGGAGTGAGTGAATGCCTCTGCCAGTCCCTCCCTGCGCAGGATGCCGCGCGCAGCCTCGTCCACGTCGCCGCAGCGGGCGCCCGCAGAGACTGCCGCCAGAGCCGCTTCCTGCGCTTCCAGTACGGCCTGATATGCGCTCCTCTCGCCGGGCTTTGCCCTGCCCAGGAAGACGGTGCGGGTCATATCCGAACAATAACCCTTGAGGATAACACCGAAGTCGAGGGTCAGAAAGCCTCGGCGGGGCAGCGGCTTGGCGGTTGCGCGGCCATGCGGCAGGGCGGAACGCGGGCCGGAGGCGACGATGGTCTCAAACGACATGCCCTCGGCGCCGAGCAGCCGCGCCTGATGTTCAAGTTCGGCGGCTACTTCAATTTCGCGCAGCCCCGGCTGGAGAAAGCCGAGCATGTGATCGAAGAGCCGGCAGCCGGTAAGCGCGGCCTGGCGCAGGATGGCCAGCTCGGCCTCGTCCTTGATCTGGCGAAGCGGTTCAACGAGCGGCTCGGAAAGCGGGGCGAGCAGGCCGCGGCGCAAACGCGCAGGGAGCGCAGCTTTTAGGCGCGCAAGCTCGGCGACCGTAGTGCTGGCGGGGTCGAAGCCGATTTTTTTTACCCCCGACTGCGCAGCCAGCCACTGCACAGCCGCAGCAGCCGGGGATCCGGCGACGATCTCCACCTTCGCGGCTCGCGTCTCCTGTTCGGACTGCGCTGTATAGCGGCCATCGGTGAACAGGCGCGACTGGAAGCGGGTAACGGCGAGCGCGCCGCTGGAGCCGGTGAAGCCGCAGAGATAGCGCACGTCGGGTGCGCGAGTGATGAAGAGCCCGCTGAGGCCGGCGCGGGTCAGTTTGCGGCGCAGCGCGCCCATGCGGCGGAGATGATCCACGGGTTCTTTTGTAGCACACGGGGCGGCGGCCGACGCTCAGCGGCCGGTAACGAAACTTCCCGTTGCCGAGAATGCACGGAGTGCAAAGGATGAGAGTAAAACCCCGGCAAAAGCCTCGACCGCAGACCGCGGCCGCCAGTTATACCGCCGGCTGCACAGGCTTCTTTTTGGTCGCGTCGACCTCCGGGCCGGAGTGCATATCGCTCTGGCGGTCCATCCACTCGTCAAGACGGCTGCGCTTGAAGCGCCAGCGGTTGCCGAGTTTGAATGCGGGTACAAAGCCCTCGGAGGCGTACTTGTAGAGCGTGTCGGGCGAAATTCCAAGATACCCGGAGGCCTGGCGGATATCCATGACTTCGCGAACTTCTGGAACAAGCAGATTGGAGCGAGCCGCGGCGTTGCGCATACGTGTCTCCGGGAAAAGAGCAGGGCAAATTCCGGCGAACCTGCCGGTAACTTTGTATATAGCGCGGGATTGGCGGGGAGTTCAAGGATTTTCAGGAATTTACGCGCAGATAATCCAGTTTCGAATTCCTCTTCCGGCGCGGAGAAGAGGCCGGCCATCTAGCTGTTGCGTCATCGTGAAGGATTAACCCCAGATGTAGGGTTCTTATGACGGATGGTACGAAAACGCGAGCCGGCGGGGCGGCAGCTCGGAGGCTGGTTTTTGTCCCCGCGGCCGATCGGCGGGTTCAGTGCAGCCGTCCCCCCGGAGCGGCGGCCTGTTTTGCCGCCGCTCAGTTCTGATCGTCGCGGCGGTGCAGTGTTGGCTGGTCGGTGCCGTCGCCGCCCTGTGAGCCGTCCTGGTCGTTGGGATTGCTGCTGGCGCGGCGGAGCGAGGGACGCGTAAGGCCTTTGGAGTCGGTCAGCCGGCGCTTGTTCTCGATGCGGGCCAGGCGCGCCTTGATATCGTCGAACTCCGAGGTCGTGACCATATATTCGGGCTTGGGCGGCAGAATGCGGGCAATCTCTTCCTGCGTGTGGAGAATGCGGTCGGGTGTCTGCGGGTGGTCGCTGAACGCCCTGGCCACCAGGCCGGGCTTGCGTTTCTCAAGGGCCTGCACCTTCTCAAAGAAGCTGATAAAGGCCTGCGGATCGTAGCCGGCGCGGTACATATACTGCACGCCCAGGTAATCGGCCTCGGCTTCGAAGTCGCGCGAGAACTGCAGGAAGGCGACGGGGATGGCCAGCGAGCTGGCCTCGTAGATGCCGTAGCCGGTCCAGCTGCCTCCCGCCATGATGATCAGCGGGATGGTGCCAATCTGCGCATAGTTCATGCGGGTCATTTCGCGGGCCGCGTGGTGCGCGCAGACATGGGCGGTCTCGTGGGCCATTACGCCGGCCAGCTCCGCCTCTTCGTCGGCGGCCAGAATCAGGCCGGAGTTGACGTAGAAAAAGCCGCCGGGCAGCGCAAAAGCGTTGATCTCGTCCGAGTCGATCACCTTGATGGTGAAAGGCACCTTGCAGTCGGAGTTCTTGACGATGTTCTGGCCGATGCGGTTGACGTATTCGTCGATGACCGGGTCGGTGATGAAGCGGGCGCTCTTCTCAAGCTCGTCGGCGTACTGCTTGCCCATCTTGATCTCGGACTCGGTGGAGTACCAGTTGCCCATGCCCCGTTTGCCGATGTCGCGCTCGCCGACGGCGCTCACGTCCTCAATGCTGCCGGGCTTGATCTTGATCATCTCGCTGCCCGGCTCGACCACTTTGTCGGGGTCCACTTTAACGTCTTCTTCGTCGTCTTTCTTCTTGTCCCGGGCGTTCTTGTCCTTGTCTTTGTCCTTCCTGTTCTTTTCGGCGCACGGAGGCGGAGCAGCGTCGCCGCCAACAGGCGTGGTGCCGGGCCTGGCGGAGGTATCGCAGGGATTGTCGCCGGCCGAAGCCGGCTGCTGGGTTGGCTGGGCCTGCCCGGCGGCCTGTTTGTTAGTCTGCTGCGCTGCCTGGCCGCTCCCTGCGGGGGCAGTTCCCGGCGCAGGCTGCGCGGCGGAGGAGGCGGGCGCGGACGGCGCCGTGGATTGGGCCGCGGGGGTATTGGCGGCCGGATTCTGCGAGCCGCTGGACGGCCCTGCCGACTGTGCGGAGAGCCCGGCGCCAAGAACCAGAATCAGGCCGGCCAGCGAGGCGGACCGCACGCCTGTCCTCAGACTTTCTGATCGGCCCGTTGAATTTACCCTCATGACGAACCTCCCCCGCGAAGTTACACGCCTGCCGGCGATGCCGCCCCGCTTACCCGTTTAGACGCATACCGCCCCCGGAATGACAGCCGGGAATAAGGGAATTATTAGCTTACCGGAGCGAGCGGCTGAAACGGTATTGCAATGATACTTGGAGCCCGGATCAAGGTGGATTAGATTGAGAGGACAGCAGCGGAGGGCGGGTTGCGGGCAGCGAGATTGAGTGCGGCGGTTCTGGTTTTCTGCGGAGCCATGGCCTGGGGCCGGGCGGCTGTTCCTGGCGCGGCGGCTTCCGGAGCGCATCCGCGCGCCGCGGCGGCAAAAGCGCGGCAGCCATTGCCTGCGCGGGTTTCCGGGCCGGTGCTTGATGCAACCCGGCTAGGCGCTCCGGTTGCGCTCGACAAGGGATGGCGCGTGGGCATTACGGCCGATCCGGCGGCGGCGCAGCCGGGCTTCGATGATTCGGCGTGGGCAATCCGGAATGCGGGCCAGACAATGGCCGACGTGCCCGATCAGGACAGCGACAGCCAGGACGCAAGCCAGAGCGCGCACAGTCCGGCTGCGGGCAACGTGCCGCCCGGCGCGGATGGGCAGTCGTCCAACGGGCGGGTGCGCCCGCAGGAAGATAAAAAGCGCCGGTATGCGTGGTTCCGGATGCATGTGCGGCTGGCCCCGGGGCATGGGCCGCTGGCGCTGCTGATCGAGCTGCCGGTGGCGCGAAGCACGACACTCGGCGCCGGCTCGACCGGTCCTGCGACCGATGTATTCGCCAACGGGCAATTGATTCGTCCGGATGGGCCGCACGGCGATCGTCCGGCGCGGTACCAGGAGATTACGCGGCTCTACCGGCTGAATGTGCCTCCGGACCAGACGGACCTGACGCTGGCTTTGCGCACCATCTATATCCCTTTCGGCTATTCGGCGTATACGAATTTCTTTGTCAACCGCACCCTCCTGCTGGGCAATCCCGCGGATCTGGCGCGCTCTGTCGAGCTTTGGGAGAATCACAATCTTTTTGAACGGCTGCCGCGGCTGGTGTATTCGGTCCTGCTGGTGGTGCTGGCCGGCTTTTTGCTGGCGCTCTATGTAGCGCAGAAGGGGCATAACGAATATCTGTGGCTGGCGCTGCATGAGCTGGCGCTGGCTCCGGTCGGTTTCATCGAGCTGGCCGGCAGCTCCGGGCGGCTGGACAGCCTGTGGTTCGCCGCGCTTGTGCTGCAGCTCTATCTCGTCTCCGCCTATCTGTTCTTTGAGTTTCTGATGTCCTTCCTGGCTCTGAAGCGGCGCTGGTACACGCAGGGTCTGCGGTACCTTTCTCCGATTCTGGCGGGCGTGGCGCCCACGCTGCTGCTGGTGGGGCATAACAACACGCTGCTGGTGGTGGCCCTGGCCATGGTGTTTGCGGGCAGCCTGTTGTGGATGGGAGTCTGGCTGATCTTTACCGTGGTGACGCTGCTGGCGGCGGCGCTGCGGCGCAACTTCGAGGCCGGCCTGCTGCTGGTGCCTCTGGTGCTCAGCATCGTGGGCAGCATTGAGCCGGCCATGACCGCGGGCGTGAGCGAGTTCATGGGCCGGCGTTACCATGAGCCGTTTACCTTCATGGCCGGCCCGATCCCGATCCGGCTGGCCTCGATCGCCGACTTCACCGGCGTGCTGGCGATCGTGATCATCATCTTCGGACGTTTCCTGCGCATCCAGCGCGAGCAGCAGCGCGCCACCAGCGAGCTGGCGGCGGCCCGCAGCATGCAGGAGCTGATGATTCCCCAGGAGAAGCTGGAAACGCCGGGATTCGATCTCGAGGCGGTCTACACGCCGGCGAATGAAGTAGGCGGGGACTTCTACCATGTGCGGACGAGCAGCGACGGCGGCCTGCTGGTGGTGATCGGAGACGTGGCCGGCAAGGGATTGAAAGCGGCGATGAATGTTTCCATGATCATGGGGGCGCTGCGAAGAATGACCGAGCAGAGCCCGGCGCGGATTCTCGAAGAGCTGAACCGCGTGCTGATCGGGACCGAAAGCTTTACCACCTGCCAGGCGGCGTGGTTTGGAACCGATGGCGAACTGGTGCTGGCCAATGCCGGCCACCTGCCGCCCTATCTGAACAGTCAAGAGATTGCCGTTCCGGGCGGGCTGCCGCTGGGCTTTGTTGCCGAGGCCAGGTGCGAAGACGTGCGGCTTTACCTGCATCCCGGCGATCGAGTGCTGCTGCTGTCCGACGGCGTGGTGGAGGCGCGGCGGCCCTCCGGCGAGCTGTTCGGCTTCGACCGTGTGCATAACCTCAGCAATCAGTCGGCGTATACCATCGCCGACATGGCGCGCAGCTTCGGTCAGGAGGACGACATCACCGTGCTCACGGTGCGGCGTTTACCCAGAGCTCAGCCGAAGCCGGCAAGGGCGGCGATGATGGAGCCGGCTCTCGAGGGCGCCGCGGCCGAGTAAGGCGCCGCTGGCAGCGGGGTCAGATTGGAAGGATACGGAGCTGAGCCCATACATCAGTCAGGCAAAACGCTTCCGGGCTTCAGTGCCGGAGGGAATGCGATTGCAAACTGA
>DATGLJ010000171.1:0-10536 GCA_035294185.1 Occallatibacter sp.
CCGCCGCTAAAGCCGCCGTGGAAGCCGCCCGCAGGAGCGGCGCTGAATCCATGCGCGCCGCCCGCGTAGCCGTGGAATCCGCCGCCGACATACCCGTGCACCGGAGCATAGCCCCGGCCGACAAATCCGTGGCCGACATAACCACCGCGATAACCCCAGCCGTGGCCGTAGCCATAGCCGCCCCAGCCCCAGGGGTGATGCCAGCCCCATCCGTACCATGGGCCCGCGCCGATAAAGACGCCGCCCACAAACCAGCTGGGCCCGTAATATCCATACGGTGCGCAGGCATAGGGGTAATACGGGTAATAGCCCCATGCGCAATCCGGCGGACCATAGTAGACGGGAGCCGGAACGACCGCCGGTCCTATGCCTACTCCCACCGCAACCTGGGCATGTGCAGGCGCGGCGGAAAGAGCCGGCAATAACGCTGCAGCGAGTGTGAACGCAACCAAGCGGATTGTTTTCATTTGAGCAACCTCCCGGGCGACATGTGCCTCCGCTGCTCTCGCAATCGGTGGCGCCAGTGCCCCCCGGCCTCTCGTGCCCGGCCGGCTTCCACTTATTAGAACGGTAAATCCCGGGAAAAGTTTCGGTTTTTAAGCGAAGACGGGTTTTGCAGAGCATCTGTCGGTGAGATCAAAACATGGACGGCATTCGGGCGTTGACGCCGGGAAAAACGCTCTTTGCGCGCAAAAAAGAACGGCCTCTCCGGTCAAGAGGCCGTTCCTGCAGTTCCACCGATCGGGGATCCGATGGCAGGTGTGGAACTGCATTTCCGCAGATAAAAGACAGAGGGGGTTATCTGCGGAAGCCGTATACGCGCGCAGGACCCGCGTAACCGCGATAGATAGGTCCGCGATAGTAATGCACTACCGGGCCGCCGATGCGTATGCCGAAGCCCACCGCCGGCGCCACGCCGACGTAGTTCCAGTAGCCGGGAATCCATGCGCCGTCAGCCCAGTAGCCGTTGACCCAGACGTAGCCCGGACCCGGGCAGGGAGGAACATAGGCAACCGGACCGCCAACTACCACTCCCACTCCGATGTGCGCCGCATGCGCCGGAACCGCCGCCATTGTCATTGCGCCCACGGCCAGCGCCGCGCCCAGCATGGTTTTGCAAATGCTCTTCATAAACCCTCCAGTCCGGCCGGCCTTGCGTTATCCTGCATCTCCGGCCTCGGCTCTCTTGAGGCTTTTCCTTGTTCCGCCTCGGGAGCTTGTCGTTCTGGTTTCTTCAACAGCAGCCGCGTGCGAAGGTTGCGCTTGCGCGGTGAAATAAAGGCCGCAACTTTTTGCTCAAACCGTGTCTACAATCCGGCCCTGCTGAAGAGCCGTGCATGCCTGCTGTGACGTGCGCTATCGTAAGACTCAGCATTCAGGTTGTGCTCTATGGCTCTCGCACGCACGCAATCGATCCTGTCGTCGAACCACAATTCGCTGCGGCGGTGCGCGGCATGACCTCCGGCGCGCAGCTCGGCCCGAAACTTGGATTGATTGCAGGCAACGGCCGCTTTCCGTTTCTGCTGCTCGACGCGGCGCGGGCCGAAGGCCGCCAGGTGGTGGTCGCAGCCATTCGCGAAGAGACCGACGCGGAGATGGACCGCCGCGCAGCACAGGACAGCGGCGTGACCGTGCACTGGCTTTCGCTGGGCGAGCTGTCGCGGCTCATCGAGACCTTTCAGAGAGCGGGCGTGCGCCAGGCCGTAATGGCCGGCCAGGTGAAGCACAAGCAGATATTCAGCTCCATCCGTCCGGATTGGCGTCTTGCGAAGCTGCTGTTGAGCCTGCGCACGCGGTCCACGGACATGCTGCTCGGCGCAGTGGCGAAGGTTCTAAGCGACGAAGGCATCGAGCTGATCAGCTCGACGGCGTTTCTCGAGCCGTTGCTGGCCGAAGAAGGCGTGCTTACCGAGCGCGCTCCGGACGAGGAAGAACGCAGGAACATCGACTACGGATTGAAGGTGGCCCGGGCCGTGGCCGGCTTCGACATTGGGCAGACGGTCGTCGTGGCGGCGCAGGCCTGCGTCGCGGTCGAGGCGATGGAAGGCACTGACGAGGCCATAGAGCGCGCAGGACGCCTCATGGAGACCATCGAAGGCGAGGCCTCCACGCTTGAGCGCCGGCTTACAGTGGTGAAGGTCGCCAAGCCAAACCAGGATATGCGCTTCGATGTTCCGGTCGTCGGCATCCGCACCATCGAGACGATGATCCGCGCCGGCGCCAGTTGTCTTTCGGTAGAGGCTGGCCGCACGCTTCTGTTCGACCGCGCCGCTCTGCTCGAGCGCGCCCGGCAAAAAGGGATTGCCATGATCGGTCTGCCGCGCGCAGAATTGAAGAACCAGGCAACAGGAAGCGGAACATAGAAACTGGAAAGGCGGATTGCCGGTTCGATCGTTGCTCTTTCACCGCACGGCTCTCTTCCTCTCTCGATCCTCATGCCGGCTTTCGGCCGCCGTTTCCGATTTTCCCGATCCCGTTCCCTGCACAGAGGAGGTTACTCGTGAAGAAGCTTATGCCGATGGCAATTGCCGCAGCCGTTGTGGCTGCCGCTCTTTCGCTGGCTGCGCGCGGCGCCGACGATAACATGACGATGCCTGCCGTGGGGCAGAAGGCTCCGGCCTTCACGCTTCCCTCGCAGAACGGCACGCCCATTTCTCTCAAAGACTACCGCGGCAAATGGGTCGTGCTCTACTTCTATCCCAAGGACATGACCACCGGCTGCACGATCGAGGCGCACAATTTCCAGAACGCGCAGGACCAGTTCAATGCCCGCAACGCGGTCATCCTGGGCGTGAGCGTGGACTCGGCCGAAAGCCATCAGCAGTTTTGCGCAAAGGATGGGCTTACGTTCCACCTGCTCGCCGATACCAGCCACAAGGTTGTGAGCGAATATGGCTCGCTGGCAAACCACAACGGCATGGTGATGGCCAACCGCAACACCTTTCTGATCGACCCGCAGGGAAGAATTGCGCAGGTGTGGACGAAGGTCAACCCGCAGACTGCGGCGTCCGATGTTCTGGCCGCTATCCCAGGCAACGCGAAGTAAGCAGGCATCAGGCCTCCGCAGGATATGGGCGGGCCGTGCGATGGAACCTGCACGGCCGGCCCAGGAGCGGGGAACAGCCGGCCTTCCTCCTTACGGATTTTTCCCGGACCAGAGCAGCTCGGCAGCAGAGGCCGCAGCAGTGGCCGCAGATCCGCAGATCGTTGTTTTCCTCGCGTCGCGCATCTCACACAGCCCGAAAGCAACATGGGAACGCGGAACACGCGTCCGCTGCTCTGCGCGAGATCGAGAGCGCATCCGCAGTAAATCCGGCGGGAGTGCACAGTGCGCGCACAGCGCTCCGAAGGCGGCGGCCAACCGCGAAGTTTCGCTCGCCCTGTGATGCGAACAATGCGCCCGATCGCCTCGCTATGCGATCGCGCTGCGCAGGATCGGCGCGAGCATCCTCATCGAGCGCGCCGAAAAATTTTCCTTCGCTCGCAGAGCGCAATCCATCCGCGGGCAGGTTTCGATTTTCCGAGCGGGGAAAATTGTTGATCATTTTTCCACTCTTCTGTCGTTTTTTTCTTGACATCGCTGCTTCATGAATCTATACATTCTTCAACTGCAATGTAATGTTGCAGAACTCGATGCAACCCATCGAAAGGGAGAATAGGCAAAATGGCAACCAAGAAAGCAGCCAAGAAGGCACCCGCGAAGAAGGCCGCAAAGAAGGCCGCCAAGAAGTCCGCGAAGAAGAAGTAAGCGGATTTCGGACAACCTAAAAGGCAACACTCGAGGGGGACGCTCAGGCGTCCCCCTTAGTGTGTCTGCTCAAAACAGGCATGGAAACCGCGCGTAGACTGGATGATGAGAGCAGGATGACCCGCCGCCGCTGGATTGCCGAGCATTGGGACGAAGCCACCGCAACGCTGACGGGCGCGCAGGCAGAGCACATGGCCCGCGTGCTGCGCGCGCAGCCGGGCATGGCGGCCGATGTAGTAGCCGGCGGCCGCGTCTTCCATGCGGAAGTGGCCGCCGTTCATCTGAATCATGAGCGGAGCGAAGTCCGATTCAATCTGCTGGCCGAATTTCAGGCCGATCCTGCTTTGCCCGTGACGTTGGTAATGGCCGTCTTCAAATTCGATCGCATGGAGTGGGCGCTCGAAAAGGCGACGGAACTGGGCGTAAGCGCAATTGCGCCGGTGATTGCACGGCGGACCGAGAAGCATCTTGCCGAAGCCGCGTATAAGCGCGCCGAGCGATGGCGGCGCATTGCGCAGGAAGCGGCCAAGCAGTCTCGCCGCTCCGACGTGCCGGCGGTTCGCGATCCGGAAGTGCTGGCGGCGCGCGTCAGGGCCCATGACGGCGCGGCTGCGAGGGCCGGCGTGCAATCGCCGGCGCCGGTTGCGCGTATTGTTCTCGCCGAGCAGGAACGTACAACCACGCTGCGTGCGGTTATCGACGAGGCGCTCCGGACTTGCGGCGGCGAGATGCCGTCGATCGAGATCGCCATCGGCCCCGAGGGCGGATGGGCCCCGGACGAAGAAGCGCTGTTCGATGCAAATGGTTGGAAGGCGGCTTCGCTCGGCCCGCGCATCCTGCGCGCAGAAACGGCCGCGATTGCAGCGCTTGCAATCGTCGGGTCATGCCTGGAGTGAACCGTCAGGCGCAGCTTACAGCGATACGCCGCGTTTCCATGGAATGAAATCCACCTGCCCGCGCAGCTCGGAGTGCGTGAGCGCGCCGCTGGCGACTGCGATCGTAAGCTCGAGCAGCTTCTCGGCGCATTCGGGAATTGCCGCTCTGCCTTCGATGATCGGTCCGGCGTCGAAGTCGATGATGTCGCCCATCCGTTGAGCGAGCGCCGAATTGGTAGAAATCTTGACCACCGGGGCGATGGGATTGCCCGTAGGCGTGCCCAGACCGGTTGTAAACAGCACAAGATTGCAGCCAGCGCCCACCTGCGCCGTGACGCTTTCCACGTCGTTGCCTGGCGTGCACTGCAGCGTGAGCCCGGGACGCCGCACGTACTCCGGATAATCAATGACATCCGATACCGGCGATACGCCGCCCTTGCGCGCTGCGCCGGCAGATTTCATCGCGTCGGTAATAAGGCCGTCGCGAATGTTCCCCGGCGAAGGATTGAAGGCGAAGTCCGACTGCACGGCCCGCGCCCGCGCGGCGTAGGCCTGCATCAACGATGCAAATCTTTCAGCCAGTTCGTCTGTGGCGCACCGGTTGATCAGTTCCTGCTCGACGCCATGCAGCTCGGGAAACTCTGATAACACGGTCCTGCCGCCCGCGCCCACAACGAGATCCGACACATAACCGACAGTTGGATTTGCGGAGATGCCGCTGAAGCCGTCCGATCCTCCGCACTGCAACCCAAGCGTGAGCGCGGCCAGCGGCGCAGGCGCACGTTCGGCGCGGTTGGCCTCGGCGAGCGCCGCAAAGGTCTCATCGATTGCGCGGCCAAGCAATGCGCTCTCGGTTCCCGATTTCTGCTGATCGAAGATGAGCACGGGCTTGCGCATCTCCGGAGCAATCTCCGCTTCGAGCGCGCGAAGCTGTTCGAGCAGCAGGCCGGCCTGCGCGTTCTGGCACCCGAGGCTCAGCACCGTCGCGCCGGCAACGTTGGGATGGTGAACGTAGCCGGCCAGCAGACCGCAAAGCGCCTGCGCATCCTGGCGCGTTCCGCCGCAGCCAAGCTGGTGGGTGAGAAAGCGGATGCCGTCGAGGTTCGGGAAGATCTTTTTCCGGGCCGGCTCGTCTTCCGGATTTTCCCTCCCGATGAGCTGGCGCACGCGCCTGCGATAAGCGGAGTTCGCCCGCCCATAGCCAAGCTCTTCTTCAAGCGCGTCGCGCATCTGCTCCACGTTGCGGTTTTCGCAGAAGACCAGCGGCAGCACGATCCAGTAATTCCGCGTGCCCACCTGACCGCCGGCGCGGCGGTATCCCATGAAGGTTCGGGATTTCCACCTGCTCGCGTCCGGAACAGCCGCCTGCGACGGCTTGCGCGCGGCCGAATAGGCGCCCGTGCGATGCCGGATGTTCGAGGTGGTGATCAATCCGCCGCGCGGAATGCGACGGACGGCTTCGCCGACCACCATGCCGTACATCACGATCAGCTCGCCGGGTTCGAGCTCGGCAAGCGCCATCTTCTGCTTGGCCGGGATGGCCTCGGCAGCGATGCAGGATTGGCCCGGTCCATAGGAAACGCTCGCGCCTGGCTCAATTGCAGTGAGGGCGACGATCACATTGTCGCGGACGTCGAGTTGGAGGGCAGCCTGAGGCATCGCCGTCGTCACAGGCAAGCATACATCCGGCGCAGCGCCTTACGGTTTGGCATAATGCAGCAGCAGCCCGGCCAGCGCTCCGCCCACCAGGTCGCCAATGATCGGGATCGGCGCGTACTTCCAGTTCGATCCGCCTTTGCCGGGAATCGGCAGCAGGGCATGCACGATGCGCGGGCCCAGGTCGCGCGCCGGGTTAATGGCGTAGCCGGTCGTTCCGCCGAGCGAGAGTCCGATGCCCCACACCAGGCTGCCCACAAGCCACGGTCCCATGCCCCCAGCCGGGCCGCTCATCGAAACGCCTTTTGAAAAGATGCAGGCGGCGACGACGACCAGCATCATCGTGCCGACGATTTCGCTCACGACGTTGAGCAGCGGGCTGCGCACGGCTGCATTCGTGCAGAAGATACCGAGCTTGGCCGCGGGGTCGGGCGTGAGCCGCCAGTGCGGCGCATAGTGCAGCGCCATCAGCGCCGCGCCGGTCATCGCGCCCAGCAACTGCGCCGACCAGTAGAAGGGAAGCATCGAGAAATCGCCGCTCGAGACGGCCGCGGCCAGCGTGATGGCTGGATTCAGGTGGGCGCCGGGACTGCCGAAGGCCTGCGCAACCATGACGCCGCAGAGCACGGCCAGCGCCCAGCCGGTAGTGATCGCCATCCACCCGGCGTCGGCCGCATACGACCTGCGCAGCGTCACGCCCGCGCACACCCCGTTGCCCAGCAGCACCAGCACCAGCGTGCCCATGAACTCGCCCCACCACACTGAATGCATGAAGATCCTTTCCAGGCGCACCCTGCCTGCTGCGCGGTTCTTGCCCGTGGGCAGCGGAACGCAACAAAGAAAATGAATTCCGAGAACGCCACATTTTCGCCTGCCCGGGTCGGGCCCGCCAAGAGCAGTGCAACCGGCTCCGGGCGTGGGCGGCAGGGCCGAGAGGGAAAATCAGGAAAAAATCGAACTCCGGAAGGATGGGGCTCGCCGGCAGTCTGCGGCTTCAATGGCGCACCGATTTTGCGCTACTGCTGTGCCGGCGTGGCGGGATTGCGGGCGTCGGCCTTTTCCGCCATCACCTTCTGCGCTGTCGTCTCCAGCGCCTGCGCCTCGGGCAGGTAGGTAAGCGCCTTCTGAATCTCCGGATCCCAATCCGCAATTACGCGCAGGCCCTGCAACTGGCCGAACTGGATGGTCACGATCTCCTGCTTGATGCGCGCCTTCAGCCAGTCGGACACGCCCTTGATGTCGGCATCGGTCCACTCCACGCCCTGATCGGTGAGGAACTTCTCGAAGTCCTTCATCACCGCGTCGTTCACTTCGAAGTTCTTGTCGATGGTGTGATCCGCCACATAGACCGGCGCAAAGTGAAAGAAGACGTCTTTATAAAGCAGCTCGTCCTGGAAGCGGTTGTTGGGCGGCGTTTCGATCTTCTCGTCCGGCGTAATGCCGCCGCCGCCATAGACCGTGCGGCCGGAGTCGGTGAGCTTCACCTCGCGGTTGCTTGAGTTCGCCGCCAGCGCGCCGGCGTGGTTGTAGTAGTAGTCGTAGAGCGAAACGCCGTTGTAGTTGCGCTGGATGAGCCGGCCCGAGGGCGTGTAGTAGTGATACGTGGTCAGCGCCAGGCCGGTGTCGTCGCTCAGGTTGTAAACCGTCTGCACCAGGCCCTTGCCGAAGGTCGTTTCGCCCACGATCAGCGCTCGGTCATGGTCCTGCAGCGCGCCGCTGACGATCTCCGCGGCCGAAGCCGTATTCCGGTTGACCAGCACCACGATCGGGAAGGTCTTTCCTCCGTTGCCGTGCGTGGCCGTGTAGTTCTGGTCAGGATAGGCGCGGCCGCGCTGCGATACGATCGTCTGTCCCTTGGCCAGCAGATGATCGCAGACCTCGACGGCCTGGCTCAGCAGTCCACCGGGGTTGCCGCGCAGATCGAGCACCAGCCCTTTCAGATCGCCGAAGCTCTCGATGGCGTCCGAGACCTCATCGCCGGTCGTCTCCTGGAACTGCGTAAGGTGGATGTAGCCTACGCCCGGCCGGATCTCGTACTTGAGATCGACAGAAGGATGCGGAATCTCGTCGCGCACCAGGTCGAATACCAGCGGCTTTGGCTGTCCGTAGCGGATGGTGGTGACCTGCACGTGCGTGCCCTTGGGCCCCTTAAGCGCCTTGGCTACCTGATCGCTCGACCAGCCGTCGGTGCTCTTGCCGTCCACGGCGGAGATTACATCGCCCGGATGGATGCCGGCGCGGTACGAAGGCGTGCCTTCGTACGGAGTTACGACGTACACCTTGTTGTCCTGCTGCTGGATGACCATGCCGACGCCGTAATAGTGGCCGCGCTGGTCCTCGCGCAGACGGGCGTAGGCCTTGGGATCGTAAAAGTTGGAGTGCGGATCAAGCACGCGCAGCATGCCCGGAATTGCGCCGTCGTAGATGGCTTCTTCGGCCTTGTCTCCGGTGATCGGCTCGGCATAGTTCTGCTCAACCAGCGTGTATACGTCGGTAAACGACCTGAGGCTGTCGCGGAGCTGGCTCTCGTCGGCCGACGATTGCGCGCCCACCCGGCGCTGCAGAACGGTTCCCGCAACGGCGCAGACGGAGAAGAAAAGGATGACGGCGAAAAATGCGCGGCGGGCGCGGGGCGTCATAGACGGACGAACCTCCGGACGGCGTGCGGCGGCTGGGAGTTTCCATGCGCGGTTGCTCGGCTTCGGAACTCGAAATCTTCCTCGAACTTCCGGCCGAAACCAAAGCGCCTGCGCCGGTCTGGTGAGCACAGGCGCAGAAAAATTTGACCTTGCCCTGATTCCGGCAAGGCCCTTCGCCAGGAAACGCTCTACGCAAGCCGCAGAGCCTGTCTTGGGCTAAAGTATAGCACCGAAACGTTAGACGGCCGGCCGAGCCGGGCGGTATCTGCGCGACGCGATGGATTGGAGCGGGCGGAGGCGCAACGGTCATTCCTCAGCATTTCTGCGGCGATGGTAGACGTACCGGCCGATCATCCAGCCGACGGCGCTGCCCACCAGCACGTCCGAGGGAAAGTGCTCGCGTCCGAGCACTCTGGCGGCGCTTACGCCGGTTGCCAGGCCGTAGGCGGCGATCTGCGTGAGCGGGCCGTCGTATTCGGAGGCAATCACGGCGGCCGAAGACCAGGCAATCATGCTGTGCGTGGAAGGAAAGGAGGAATCGAAAGCCGCGCTGGTCTGAAAGAACTTGCCCCGGGAACCGTTGACATCGGGCCGCTCCCGCATCGAGACCAGCTTCAGCACTTCATCCACGGCCAGGCTGTCGACCATCGCTTCCCCTGCCAGAATTCCGGTCTCGGTTGCGTGGCCGTCGCCGTGCATGCGGCCGAGGCCGTAGATGATCACAGGAGCGGCCACAAACCCGCCGACCAGTCCGTTGGAAGCCGTGACGGCGTGGCTGTTGAGCGAAGCGTCTATGGGCACGTGGTTGGCCATGACCTCGTGATCGGTGGTCATCACCAGCGCTGTGCTCAGCACCAGCAGCGCGGGTCCTGCGGCGTTCGCCGGGTTCAGGTGTGCAGGGCTTGTCCAGATTGCAGCCTGGTCAGACAAGATATGCCGCGGCGTGTTGGCGATGGTCACCCGGCTTTCGGACTGGCTCTGCGGCTCCGGCGCATTCGGCAGGGTACTGCTCTGCGTTTGGGCGGAGGCGCCGCAGGCCATGCACAAGGCCGCCACTATTGAAGAGATAACCAACCGCAGCGACATAAGCAGGCCTTTCTCTCGAGGTATTTTTCGGAATGGTCAGACGTTTGATGAAAGCGCAAAGGGCGTTGAACGAATGAATCGTATCTTGCCGGCAATCCAGCGCAGTTCCACGGGTTCCGGAGGACCCGCCCGCTATCACCATACCGGAACCGGCGGGCTGTTTGCACAGCTCCGCCTCTGCGAAAACGTGGAAATCGCCTTTCTGCTCGCCCGCCATTTACAATGGCGTCTATGCAATCAGTGGTGATGCGAACCGGTCACATCGCCCGCAATGCCGGCTGCGCCGGCATTGATGAGGCCGGTTTCGTCGCCCTTGCCGACTTTATGATGAATCGATTTCTACGTCCCGCCGCCATGCTTTGCGGCCTCCTGCTTGCGGCCTTCGGTGCAGCGGCGCAAAGCCCTCTCAACCAGCCGGCGATCGCAAGTCCTTACGGCGGCACGGTGGTCGAGGATATTGTCGCCCGCGTCAACGACCAGATCATCACCCAGTCGGACTACGACCGGGCCGTGCAGCAGCTGAACGAGGAAG
>DATGLJ010000172.1:0-5073 GCA_035294185.1 Occallatibacter sp.
CAGCTACACCTTCCGCAACTTCACGCGCGCCCAACTGATCGCCTTCATGAAGCAACTGAATGTGCGCGACCTGAACGCCAAGGATGTCAAGGACCATCTGCCCGCCGATCCGGCCGGCGAAGCTCAGGCGCTTGCCGATTACCAGGCGGCCGGCATCCGGCTGCACGCCGCGGGCACCATCACGTTCAGGGACGACGATGACGATATTCACGCAAAGTTCGAGTATGCCCGGCGCGCCAACATTCCCGTCATTGTCGCAGGCGATCCCACGCCCGCCATGCTGCCGCGCATCGAGAAGGCCGTGCAGCAATACGACATTCGCGTGGCCATCCACAACCACGGGCCGGAAGACAGGTATTACCCTTCTCCTTTCGACGTGCTCAAAGCGGTCCACGGCATGGATCCGCGCATCGGCTGCTGCATTGACATAGGCCACGCATCGCGCGCGGGCGCAAATCTGGTAGAGGCGATTCACGCCGCGGGTCCGCGACTCTATAACCTTCATGTGAAGGACCTGACGAACTTTCAGGACAAGGCCAGCCAGGTGGCCGTGGGCGACGGCATTCTTCCGTTTCGCGAAGTTTTCGATGCTCTGATCGCAATCGGCTATCCGGGATTCGTTGATCTCGAATACGAAGTGCATCCCGACGATCCCATGCCCGGCGTGATTGCCAGCTACGCATACATGCGCGGCGTGCTCACCGGCATGGGCTATCTTAGCCGCGCGTGAACAGCCGGCGGCCGGCGTGGAGGCGCGGTCCCGTCCTCTGGCTCTCTGCTTCCGGTTTTATTCGCCGATATCTTCGTTCCAGATCTCCGGTCTCTCGGCGATGAACCTGGCCAGCAGTTCGCGGCATTCGCTTCTGTCCAGGTCGACCACTTCCACGCCGTTTTCGCGGAGCCACTCCACGCCGCCCTGAAACGTGCGGCTTTCGCCGACGACCACCGCGCCGATGCGGAACTGGCGGATAAGCCCGCTGCAGTACCAGCAGGGCGCCAGCGTAGTCACCATCACCATGTCCCGGTAGCTGTGTTGCCGGCCGGCGCGGCGAAAAGCGTCGGTCTCGCCGTGCGCGCTGGGGTCGCCCTGCTGCACGCGCCGGTTGTGGCCGCGGCTCACCAGCTCGCCGGCGCGCGTAAACAGCGCCGCGCCAATGGGAATGCCGCCCTCGGCCATCCCCAGCCGGGCCTCATCGAGCGCAATTTCGAGCATTGCCTCGGCCATCTGCCGGTCGATCACATCTCCTCCTCATCGAGCGACTTCCGCCCGGCAAATCATCGTCCGCGCGCAGATTCGCAAAGCCGCAGCGCAGCGCGTACACCCGGCCCGGCGGAAAAAGATTAGCATAAGGAGAACACGCGCAGCGGAACGGCGTCATGGCTATCGAAACCACGCACAGCGAGTTTGAAGCTCTGCTCCGGCAATCGGCGTCGCTGCACCGCCATCTGTGCCCGCGGCAGGTGCTTGGCGTCCGGCTGGGCATGTGCGCAGCGCGGCGTTTCGCGCCGCTGCTGCCGCAGAAGAACAAGCGCATGCTGGCCATGGTGGAAATGGACGGCTGCTTCGCCGACGGAGTCAGCGTAGCCACCGGCTGCTCGATGGGACACCGCACCATGCGCCTGGCGGACGAAGGCAAAATCGCCGTTACCTTCATCGATACGGTCATCGCCGCGGACGAGAACAGCGCCCTGCGCATCTACGCCCTGCCCGACCTGCGCTCCCGCGCCGCCGATTTTGCGCGGGGCGCGCCGAGCCGCTGGCATGCGTATCTTTCCGCCTACCAGCATATGGCCGACGAAGAAATGTTCGGAATCACGCCGGTGCGGCTCAATTTCGACATTCGCGCCGTCATGGGCCAACCCGGCGTGCGCACCGCATGCTCGCGCTGCGCCGAAGAAATCCTCAATCTGCGCGAAGTGGTGCGGGAGGGACGCATCCTGTGCCGCAGCTGCGCGGGAGAAAGCTACTGGAGCGCCTGAACAGGGAATCATGGTGGGCAGTGCAGGGCTCGAACCTGCGACCTCCTGCTTGTAAGGCAGGCGCTCTGACCAGCTGAGCTAACCGCCCCACCTTTCGCCATTCTACCAGCGCGCCGACTGACAGCCCTGCTCTGGGCAGTGGGTCAGCCTGGGGGTACGGGCTTGAGTCCGTACATCAGTCAGGCAAAATGCTTCCGGGCATCAGCCCGGAGGGAATGCGGTTGCAAACGGACCCCGCCACCTTCCTCTGCCTGCCGCCGGGCGCGACTGCTACACTCAGGCCGTGCCCCGTCTCATTGTGAACGCCGACGACTTCGGCCTCACCGCAGGCGTCAATCGCGCCATTCTGGAACTGCACTCGGCAGGCCTGCTGACCAGCGCCACACTGATGGCCCGCGCCCAGGCTTCGGAAGAAGCCATCGAGATGGCGCGGGCAACGCCGACGCTCGGCGTGGGCTGCCACGTTGTCCTGGTGGATGGAAGGCCGGCTTTACCGGCCGATCGCATCCGCTCGCTTACGCAAAGAGGAAGCCCTCATTTCTTTTCTTCTCTTTCCGCCTTGTTGCCGCGACTGACTCTCGGCCGCATCCGTCCGGCGCAGATCGAGGCGGAAACCCGCGCGCAGATCGAGTTCCTGCTGAACAAGGGCGTGCGGCTGACCCACATCGACACGCACAAGCATACGCACATGTTTCCTGGCATCCTGCGGCCCGTGCTGCGTGCGGCGCGCGCCTGCGGCATCCGCGCCGTCCGCAATCCGTTCGAACCCGCCTGGGCCATGCGCGCCACGCCGCGCGCCGCCTGGCTGCGCACAATCCAGGTTGGCCTTCTGCGCACGCTTGAGCCTGCATGCCTGCGCATTATTGCAGAAGAAGGATTCAGCACTACCGGAGGAACCGTGGCCGTTGTCGGCACCGGCAAGCTCGACACCGAGACTCTCCGCTCCCTGCTGCGGCAACTGCCGGATGGAGCGGACACGGCCTGGGAGCTTGTAACCCATCCCGGCTATAACGACGCCGATCTCGACAGGGTGCGCACGCGCCTGCGGGAGTCGCGCGACATCGAGCGGCAGGCTCTGCGCGCGCTCAAAGAATTTCCTGCGATCCAGCTCATCTCCTTCGGCGATCTTTAAATAAGCTGTGCAGTTCGGACCGATAGAATGTTCGCATGCGCGTCGGGATCACCTGTTATCCCACCTACGGCGGCTCGGGCGTGGTTGCTACGGAGCTTGGCATCGAGCTGGCTGCGCTCGGCCACGAGATTCACTTCATCTCCTACTCTCAGCCGTTCCGGCTGACCGGGCGGGATAACGGCATCTTCTACCACGAAGTGCCCGTTTCCAACTATCCGCTCTTCGAGTTCCCGCCCTACGACCTGGCGCTGGCCTCGCGCATGGCCGAAGTGGCCGAGTATTACGCGCTCGACCTTCTGCATGTCCATTACGCGATTCCCCACTCGGTCTCCGCTCTGCTGGCGCGGCAAATGCTGGCCGCGCGCGGCCGCAGGCTGCCCTTTGTCACCACCCTGCACGGCACCGACATCACGCTCGTCGGCCTCGACCGCGGCTACCTGCCTATCACCCGCTATGCCATTCAGGAAAGCGACGGCGTCACCAGCATCTCCAGCTACCTGCGCGAGCAGACGATTTCGCGATTCGACGTCACCCGGCCCATTGAAACCATCTCCAACTTCGTCAACTGCGACGTCTATACGCCAATTTGCGATGAAGCCGTGCGTGCGGAGCGCCGCCTTCATTACGCAGCGCCCGATGAGGCGCTGCTCATGCACTTGTCCAATTTCCGGCCGGTAAAGCGCGTTACGGATGCGATAAAAATATTCGCCCAGGTTGCGCGCGAGCAGCCTGCGCGGCTGGTGCTCATCGGCGATGGCCCGGAGCGTTCGGCCGCCGAGTGGCTCGCTCACGATCTCTGTATCCAGAACCGGGTGTATTTTCTCGGCAAGCAGGATCGCGTGAATGAGTTGCTCGCGCTTGCCGATCTGCTGCTGATGCCCAGTGAAATGGAGTCTTTCGGCCTGGTGGCTCTCGAAGCAATGGCCTGCAAGGTGCCGTCCATCGCCACGCGCGTAGGCGGCGTGCCCGAGCTCATCGATGACGGCCAAACAGGGCTGCTGTTTCCGGTAGGCGAGGTCGAAGCCATGGCGCGCGCAGCCGTCGAACTGCTGCGCGACCGCGCGCGGCTGGACGCCATGCGCGAAACTGCCCGCCGCACCGCGCAAAAACGCTTCTGTTCGACGCTTGTCGTGCCGCAATACGTGAGCTTCTACGAGCACATTCTGCAGCAGGGCGCGTAAGCGGGCGGCGCTTTGACCGGATTATGCATTCTGCCGGGAGTCCGTTCGGCTCTCGGCTACCACCCGAGGACGGAAACCCAGCCTGCGCCAGAATCCGCTGACCAGTTCCACCGTCGCCGCCGCCGTTGCCGGACCAGTCTTCAGCGCGATCTCCGCTCCTGCCGCATTTTGCAGTTCCGCAAGCGCGGCGGGCGCCGCGGCGATGGCGATGCACCGGCCAGGCCGGTAAGTGCATGCCGCAAGGTCCTCGATTGAAAGCTGCGTGGTGGGAGTCGCAAAGACCGTCTGCGGCGGCGACATGCGGTCGAGCAGCCAGAGGATTTCCAGTTTTGACTCGAGTTCGTCGGGCACGCAATCAATCGCCAGGTCGGCCTCGCGAACGGCATCCTCAATCGAGTGGACAAACACGATGGATTCGCCGCTCAGGGCTTCGGCGCTCAACTGCCGCCGAATCTCTTCGCGCGCGTGGTGCAAGGCGCCGGGCAGCACGTCTTCCAGAAGGACGCGGCAGCCCGACCGCGCCGCGCGAACTGCCAGCCAGCGGCCCAGCGGACCGGCGCCGATGATCGCTATGGTGAGCTGTTGGTTTGCTTTTTCGGACATCCTGGCGGCGGGCTCGGCGGGCGGGGCTTCCACAATGACGCCTACCGGCTGTCGCTCTCCCGGCCGTCCAGGGCGCGGGCAACGTCGTTCGCATTGGGCCGGGCCTGCTCGAGATGTTCGGCCACGCGGGCGCGCTCCTCGGCCGAAAGCGACGGCACCGTGGCCAGGATGCGGCGC
>DATGLJ010000173.1:0-8818 GCA_035294185.1 Occallatibacter sp.
CTTGCATGCGCTCTGGCGCTGGCGCCCCATTCGGCGGCAGCGCAGAGCGCGGCCGGAATGGTTCCGTTCACGCTCGATCACCGCAAGGCGATGGAGCGGCGCTCGCCGGTCGATGTCTCGTTTCTTCTCGATGCGCCGGCCGGCAGACACGGGTTTCTCCGGATAGCAAACGGCCATCTGGCCACGGGCGACGGCCAGCGCATTCGTCTCTGGGGCGTCAACATTACCGACTGGAGCAGGGGGTCGCGGCAGATTCCGGCAAAGCAGGATGCGCCGCTATGGGCGGCTACGCTGGCGCGTTTTGGCGTCAACTGCGTGCGCTTTCAGTTTCTCGATCTGGAGGCGCCGCGCGGGCTGATTGCGGCCGGCCGGCCCGATACCCGCAGCCTGGACCCGGATCAGCTCGACCGCGAAGATTTTTTCATTGCCGAACTGGAGAAGCGCGGTATCTATATCGATTTCAATCTGCTGGTCGGGCGGCCCTTCAAAGCCGGCGACGGCGTGGCGGATGCCAGCCTGCTGCGCGAAGGCGCCAAAGGAACGTCCATCTTCGACGGGCGCATGATCGAGCTGCAGAAGGAGTACGCGCGGGAGCTGCTCGGGCATCGCAATCCGTATACGGGGCTTGCCTACGTACACGATCCGGCGGTAGCGCTGGTGGAAATCAACAATGAGAATGCGCTGAACATCGGCTACCGGCCGCCCTCGCCGTTCTACGAGAAGGAATTGACCGGCCTGTACAACCAGTGGCTGGCCGCGCACCGCACGCCGCAGCAGATCGCCGCTCTGCGCCGGATGGCCGGCGTCGCCGGCGATGCCCCGGTGCCGCTGATGTTCTGGCGCGGACAGGCCGCCAGCGCGCCGCCGGAGCGCTTCTACGCGGAGGCGCAGTTCTACAACGACACGCAGCGCGATTATTTTGCCCGGATGAAGGACTACCTCCAGCGCACGCTGGGATCGCAGTCGCTGGTCATCGCGACCGCCGATCACAGCCACTCCGGCAGCGGCTACCCGATCCTGATGGCGACCAGCGGAATGGATGTGATCGACGGACACACCTACTGGGAGCATCCCGGAGAGTACTCGCGCAAATCGCCCATGGTCGACGAGCCGTTCCGTTCCACCGTGGAGGAGCTTTCGCGGTCGGCAATCGCGGGCAAGCCCTACACGGTGAGCGAAGTGAACGAGCCGTTCCCCAACGACTACGCCGGCGAGGGCATTCCCATCCTGGCGGCCTACGGCGCGATGCAGGACTGGGACGCGATCCTGTGGTATACGTTCGAGCCCAAAGCAGATCCGGCGTGGAAACCGTATGTCGGCGATCCCTTCGACATCTCGCTGGACCCGGTGAAGATGCCGGAGCTGGCCGCGGGCGCGTTGTTATTTCTGCGCGCGGACGTGGCTCCGGCAAAACAGATCGTCAATCGCACCTACACGGCGCAGCAGGTTTACGACAGCATGCTGCTGCCGGAGACCGAGCGCCCGTACTTTACGCCCGGCTTTCCGCTGCAGCTTCCGCTGCAGCATGAGATGAGGATTTTGTCTTTTGACGGGCCTCCGACGCAGGTCTTTGCTCAGAGCGCCGCGCCCGATCCGATCCGATCCGACAACGGCGAGCTGGCGTGGCATCGCTCCGGACCGGACGGCGGCATGGTGACCGTGGATTCGCCGCGCACGCAGGCGCTGATCGGCTTTCTGCGCGGGCGCGCCGCAGCCGATCGCAATCTGGCGGCCCAGGTGGAGAACAGGTTCTGCGCCCTTCAGCTCAGCTCCCTCGATGGCAAGCCGATCTCCCGCTCCGCAAAACTGTTGCTGGTGGCCGGAGGACGGGTAGAGAATACCGGGCAGCGCTGGAACTCCGCGGGAACCGACGTGACCAACTGGGGCGAGCCGCCGACCCTGATCGAGCCGGTGCGGGGCGCGCTGCTGTTGAAACGCCTGGAACCGGCGCGCGCAGTTACCCTGCAGGCCATCGACGGCGCCGGACAGCCTTCAGGACCCGCCATTGCTGCCGCCAGATACGCCGACGGCTGGAAGATTCCGCTCGGCCAGACCATCACCACGTGGTATCAGCTCACCATAACCAGGTAGTTCGTCCGGCCGCTGGCCGGAAGGATACCTGTCTCAGCCGCGTCGATGCCCTCCGGCGGCAAGCGCTGCCGCCTTCGCGGAAAGTTCTTCTCCTTCTGTCGATCGGAAAACGGATCCGGCAATGATCGGGATTCGGAATCTCAATTCAATTCCGGAATCGAACTCGCCCATAGATTCGATGACCGGCATCCATGCCGGGTTGGCGCGGCGGGGAACGGTTCGATCAGCCGTCGGCCGCCAGACCAGCTCTTGTGCGGCGCATTCCGGCGACAACCCCCGTGTTATCTTGCAATGTCCCGGCCGCATCTCATCGAGAGAAAGGTCGGGGCGCCTGCATGGAATCTGCCGTACCGGAAAGATTCGCGCAAGCCGGCGCAGCGCAGGATAATGCGCCGCCCATGCCGCGCGCAGTGCATGCATTGGCGCACCCGGGACGGCGAAACCATCGCCCACCTCACCAGGATCGCGCACTCGGCCCGCAGACAGGGCTCTGCTGCTCCGGCATCGCCCGCCAGACTGCGCGGCGGAATTTTCATCCGCAGAGATTCTGTCCTGAACAAGTTCATTGCCGCAGGCCGCGCGGCGCGGCCGCCGGAGGTCCTCTATGCCTGGCGGCGTAACCTACCATTTTTTACGCTCCACCGAAGAATTGCTTGCCGGAGTGCCCTGCTGGAGCGATCTCTGGCGCGACGATCCGCAGGCTACCCCCTTTCAGAGTCCGGAGTGGCTCGTGCCCTGGTGGCTTCACTTCGGCCAGCCCGACCTGCGCGCCGTCGCCATCGTGCGCGATAACGCCTGGATCGGCTTTCTGCCCTTCTATCTTTTTCACGAGCCCTACACCGGCGAACGGCAACTGCTGCAGCTCGGCATTTCTTCTTCGGACTACCTCGACGGCCTCTTTGCGCCCTGCTGCGGAGCGGCGCACATCCGCGAGGCCATCGAGCTTTTGCTGCGCGAACCAGGCTGGGATGTCTTCTACGCCTCGCAATTGCCCGCGCACTCACGGCTGTTCCATGCCGTGCGGCAGCTGAACGAAGGCAGGGTGCGGCAATTCGAAGGCGAGAGCTGCTCGCGCATGCGGGCCGTCTGCATGGCCGAGCTTCCGCAGAAAATCCGGCGCAGCGCCGCCTACTACCGCAGCCGGGCCCAGCGCATCGGCAATCTGGAGCTGCAGATGGCCGACGCGGCCAACTGGGCCGAGGACTTCGGCGCGCTGCGGCGGCTGCACACCGAGCGCTGGCTGGAGCGCGGCGAGCCGGGCGCGCTCGACGACGAGCGGGCGCTCGCCTGGCATGGCGAAGCCATCCCCCGGCTGGAGGCGGCCGGCATGCTGCGGCTGTGTTCGCTGCGGCTGGAGGGAGAGATCGTGGGCGTGCTCTACGCGCTGGCCGACCCGCAGTGGCGGCCGATGCGGACCGAATACTTCTACCTCACGGGATTTTCCACCAGTCACAAAGAGCTGCGCCCCGGGACGCTGCTGCTGGCGCTCGCCATCGAGCGCGCCGCGCAGGAAGGCATCGCCGTCATCGACATGCTGCGCGGATACGAAACCTACAAGCAGCTCTGGCATCTCGAATGGAGAGCGACGCGCGGATTCGCGCTGGACGCCAGGGCCGAGCACGCCCTGGGCTTCAACGATACCGAAAAAGCGGCCTGAAAGGCGGCGGCGCGAAGACGCTTTGCGCGCGGCGCCGAGGCGCGCTTTGCACATTCCCGCAGCTGCGCGGGCTGCGCCTGGCCGCGCTTCACGGGCACGGACAATGCGCCGGTTTATCCACGTCTTCGGCGCGGAAGCCTCCGGCATGCGCCATGCGACAATAGGAACAGAAGCCGCGATGAGTGCATCTTCCGCAGCCGTTCCTACGCCAGTCGACATCAGTCCGCAGTTGCTCGCCCAGCATGGCATCACTGCGGACGAGTACCAGCGCATTCTCAAAGCGCTCGGCCGCGCGCCTTCCATCACCGAGCTGGGCATTTACAGCGTGATGTGGAGCGAGCACTGCTCGTACAAGTCAAGCCGCGTGCACCTCAGGCGCCTGCCGACCAGGAGCGACCGCGTCGTGCAGGGGCCAGGCGAAAATGCCGGCATCATCGACGTCGGCGATGGCTGGGCCTGCGCCTTCAAGATCGAGTCGCACAACCATCCCAGCTACATCGAGCCGTTTCAGGGCGCGGCCACCGGCGTGGGCGGCATTCTGCGCGATATCTTCACCATGGGCGCACGGCCGCTTGCCGTAATGGATTCGCTGCGCTTCGGACCGATCGAGGAACATCCCGATCTCAATGCCGAACAACGGGCTCTGGCGCGCCGCAATCACGCCATCGTCGAGGGCGTCGTCAGCGGCATCGCCGGCTACGGCAACTGCTTCGGCGTGCCCAACCTCGGCGGCGAGACGAAATTCGAGCCCTGCTACAGCGGAAATCCGCTGGTGAACGCCTTTGCGCTCGGCCTCGTTCGCAAGGACGAGATTTTTTACGCCAAAGCCAGCGGAATTGGAAACCCCGTAATCTACGTGGGCGCAAAAACGGGCCGCGACGGCATTCACGGCGCGACCATGGCCAGCGAGGAATTCAAGGAAGGCTCCGAGCAGAAGCGGCCCAATGTGCAGGTCGGCGACCCGTTCATGGAGAAGCTCTTGCTGGAAGCCTGCCTCGAAGCCATGAAGACCGGCGCAATCGTCGGCATTCAGGACATGGGCGCCGCCGGCCTGACCTGCTCCACCTGCGAGATGGGCGCGCGCGGCGGCGTGGGCCTGGATGTCGAGCTCGATCTGGTTCCACAACGCGAAACCGGCATGTCGGCCTATGAAATCATGCTCTCCGAAAGCCAGGAGCGCATGCTGCTGGTCGCCGAAAAGGGCCGCGAGAACGAAGTGCTGCAGGTTTTCTCCAAATGGGGCCTCGACGCTGTCATCGTGGGCACGGTGCGCTCCGAGCCGCGGCTGCGCATCCGCCATCACGGCGTTCTGGTCGCCGATATTCCCAACGAATCGCTGACCGACGATGCGCCGCTCTATCATCGGCCGGTCGGCGAATGGAAGTCTCCTTTCCCCTGGGATCCTCCCGAACACATCGCCGACGCGCTCGGCGCTCAGCGCGACTTCACGGCAGACCTCAAGCACCTGCTCGCCTCGGCGAACGTCGCCTCCAAGCGCTGGGTTCATGAGCAGTACGATTCGATGGTACAGACCAACACCGTGCAGGGGCCCGGCGGCGAAGCCGGCGTGATGCGCATCAAGGGCACCGGGACGGCCGGGCGCGAGCGGGGCCTTGCCATGGCCCTCGACGGCAATGGCCGCTGGTGCGCGCTCGATCCCAGGCTGGGCGCCATGCATGCCGTGGCCGAAGCCGCGCGCAAAGTGGCCTGCGCCGGCGCCACGCCCATTGCCGCAACCAACTGCCTGAACTTCGGCAATCCGGAAAAGCCCGAGATCATGGCCCAGCTTTCGGCCGCCATCGACGGAATCGCTCTGGCCTGCACCGCGCTCGGCACGCCCATCACCGGCGGCAACGTCTCGCTCTACAACGAAACCCGCGGCGAAGGCATTTATCCCACGCCCGTGCTCGGCATCGTCGGCATTCTCGACGACGTAACCAGGGCCGTGCCCGCGCATTTCCAGCGCGAGAAGGATGCGATCGTGCTCCTCTGGCCCATTCCGCGCCAGATGCCCGAGCCCGACCGTCCCGTTCCTCCGCCGCAGGGCCACGCCCCCGGCCACGCAAGCTTTGCTCCCGCCGTGCTGGGCGATGAGCCGGAGGTTGTTCCCGACGCTATCGACGAGTCGCCCGAGGAGGCCGAGGCCGCGATGGCCGCCTTCGGATCGAGCGAGTACGCCAGGGCCGTGCTGGGCGGCGTGTGGGGCAAGCCCCCGGCGCTTGACCTTGCGGCCGAGGCCGACCTGCATCGCCTGCTCGCCGCGCTGGCCGCGCGCGAGCTGATCCATTCGGCGCGCGATATCTCCGACGGCGGCATCGCCGTGGCGCTTGCGCAGTCCGCGTTCGAAAACGGCATCGGCGCCAGCGTGGAGCAGGACCCCTCGCTGCTCGCGCATCCGCTCTTCGGCCTGTTCGCCGAGCCCGCATCGACCGTGATCGTCACCGCGCAGCCGGAAAAATTCTCAGAGATCGAATCTCTGGCGGCCGAGCACCGGTTCTTTGCCGCAACGATTGGCGCAACCGGCGGAAACCGCTTGCAGATTTCGGTCGATCGTGAAACCTTCATCTCGGCGTCAATCGACGATCTGCGGGCGCCCTGGGCCAACGCCCTTGAAGCGAACCTGCACGGCGAGGTAATGGCATGAGCCGGTTGTTGTATCAGGGCGTCGAAGGCAAGGCCGATCAGACGCAGGAACTCCGCGCCGTCAGAGAACCTGTTCCTTCGCTCCCCGAATCCCGTTCCCCGTTTTCTGCTTTTGACAAGCTCCGCGAAGAATGCGGCGTGATGGCCATCCACGGCCACCCGGACGCCGCCCGCCAGGCCTACCTCGGCCTCTACGCCCTTCAGCATCGCGGGCAGGAATCGGCCGGCATCGCCACCGCCGACGGGCAGCGCCTCGCCAACATCAAGGGCATGGGGCTGGTCTCGGAGATTTTTACCGAAGACGTGCTGGCCAAGCTGCCCGGCTCCATGGCCATCGGCCACACCCGCTACTCGACAACCGGCGACTCGGCGCTGCTCAACGCGCAGCCCATCCGCGTGGAATCGACCAAGGGCCTCATCGCCATCGCCCACAACGGCAATCTCGTCAACCTCGGCAATCTGCGGATGAAGCTCGAGCGCGAGGGCGCATACTTTCAGACCACCTCGGACTCCGAGATCATCGTGCAGCTCATCGCGCACTCGAAAGCCGGCACGCTGGTCGACGCAATCGCCGACTCGCTCTCCCAGGTCGATGGCGCTTTCTCGATCGTCATGATGACCCGCGATCGCATCTTCGCGGCGCGCGATCCGCGCGGCTTCCGCCCGCTCTCGATGGGCCGCATCAAAAACCCCGGAGCGCCCGACGCCATCGTTTTCGCCAGCGAAACCTGCGCCTTCGACCTGCTGCGCGCCGACTACATTCGCGACGTGCTGCCGGGCGAGCTGGTGATGGTCACCGAGGACGGCGTCACCAGCCGCCAGTACTCGAGCGGCATTGCGCAGGCCAGCTGCATCTTCGAGCACGTTTATTTTTCGCGGCCCGACTCGCGCGTCTTCGGCCGCTGGGTGCAGGAATCGCGCGACCGCATGGGCCGCCGGCTGGCGCGTGAATCCGGCGTTCCGGCCGACGTGGTGGTCCCCGTACCCGACTCCGGCGTAACCGCCGCGCTGGGCTACGCCGAAGAGGCAGGCATTCCTTTCCGCCTGGGCCTCATCCGCAATCATTACGTCGGGCGCACCTTCATTCAGCCCGAGCAGCGCGTGCGCGACTTCGGCGTGCGCCTCAAGCTCAACCCCGTGCGCAACCTCCTCGAAGGCAAGCGCGTCGTGCTCATCGACGACTCGATCATCCGCGGTACGACGAGCAGAAAAATCGTCCGCATGGTCCGCGGCGCTGGCGCAAAAGAAGTCCATCTGCGCATCAGTTGTCCGCCGACCGTATCGCCCTGTTTCTACGGCGTCGACACGCCCTCCAGGCGCGACCTGATCGCCGCCAACCACTCGGTCGAGGAGATCCGCCAGTTCATCGAAGCCGATTCGCTCGCCTATCTCTCGCTCGAAGGCCTGCTGGCCTGCTGCGACGGCGGCGAAGGCAATCGCTTCTGTGTGGCCTGTTACACGGGCAACTATCCCACGCAGTGGATCGACGTAGATGAGATCCTGCCCGCCGGCGCAACCGTCTGATCAGAACCTGAACCGCGCACCCAGCTGCACCTGCCGCTCGCGGTAAAAATTTGTTCCATCGATGCCGAGCGCCTGGCCGAAGGCGGGGATCAGCGGAGTGGTCGCCGCGGCCGTGCCGGACTGGCAGCTCGCGCCGCCGGTCGCGTCGTTGACCGTCAGGTAGCATAACGTCGGCAATGTGCCAGTCGATCCTCCTGACTCGATCGAGTACCCCGTAGTGTCGATCTCCGTCACATTCTGGTGATTGAACAGGTTGTAGCTTTCGGCCATCAGCTCGAGCTCGCGCGCTTCTCCCACGGAAAAGCTCTTGCCCAGCCTGATGTCGGCCTTCCACGCGCCGGGATAGCGGAACGTGTTGCGGCCCACTCCGTACACGCGGTTGTCGCCGCCGGAGCCGTTCATTCCCGGTCCTATGCCGACGATGCTGGGATTGCCGAAGGTATCGAACTCCTCGGGAATCGACCCTGTCGTGCGCATCGTGTACGGCAGCCCGCTGCGCATCAGGCCCACGGCGGAGAGCATCCATCCGTTGGCGATGCCGCCGGCCCAGTGGCGAACTTTCCATCGCGGCTCGTAGATCATCATCGCCGCAAGCGAGTGGCGCACGTCCAGATCGCTCGTTCCATATTCCTCGCCGAAGCGTTCCGGGTCGAGCACGTCGCTGCCGGCCACGGTCGTGCTCCCGTTCGGGTTCCAGTCCATGGCGTGCGCATAGGTGTAGTGCGCATGCAGCGTCAGACCCCCGCGGCCGTAGCGCGTAATGCGCAGCATCGCCGCCTCGTAAGTGGAGTTGGCGCGGCTCATGATCTGCGTAATCTGCTGGTAATCGGGATTCAGGCGGCCGCACTGGCCCGCAATGGTCAGCAGCGATGTCGCCGCGCAGCTTGTCGATGGCCATAGCGC
>DATGLJ010000174.1:0-3759 GCA_035294185.1 Occallatibacter sp.
CAGGACAAGGACATTCCCGCCGGCGTGACAATTCTGCGCATCCATGGACCGTTTCTGTTCGGTACCACGGACAAGCTGCTGGAAGCCACGCGCAATCTCAGCGGATTTGGCGATGTCGTGATCCTGCGCCTGCGCAATATGACCGCGCTCGACGCCACGGGCGTCCACGCGCTGGAGCAGTTCCACCAGCGGCTGCTCAGGACCGGCAAGGTTCTGCTGCTATGCGGCGCGCGCAACCAGCCAGCGCAGCTGCTCGCTCGATCCGAGTTCCTCAGACGTCTCGGGCCGGAGAACCTGCTGCCGCACATAAAGGACGCGCTGGCGCGGTCACGGGCAATTCAGGGCGATTTTTCCGGCGTGGGTCACGAACTGGCGCTCGAGCTTGGGCATCGGCCGATGTAGCGGGCTCTGACTACCGGTTCCTGAGCCGAGTGCCGGACGCTAATTCGGCCCCGGCCCAATATCCTTTACCCTTCAAAATTTCACCTTCCCTGCCCCTCATCCTGCGCTATCTTCCTGCCGTCTATAATTGATAATGACTCACTGGCGCCAGATCTTCCGTCCGTTTGTAGGTTGCTGCGCTCCGGAGCTGAGGCCGGACGTGGACGGAAGTTTTATCAATCCGGAGTCACGCAGGCGCCCGCGACGCTTTTCTTCGCACTGCAGTGAAGAGCGCAAACTCCGGCAATTCCCTGTCATCCTGCTGCTCATGTTTCTGACTTCCTGCGCCTGGCCGCAGCAGATTGCCGCGCCTGAGCCGTCCTCAAGCGCCGGCAATCCGGCTGCGCGGCCTTCCGATGGAGCCGAAACGGCCGGCTCGTCTGCCGCCGGCCGTTCGCCGGGAGCCATCTTTGGCGCTGTTGAAGGCAAAAACGGCGAAGCCTACGCTGGCGTACATGTGACGCTGGAGTTCACCGGTCCGAATCCGCCGCCGGCCGAGAGCGCTTCGACCGACGACAACGGCGACTTCCGCTTTTCCGCGGCGCCTGCAGGCCCCTTCCGGCTGACATTTTCTTCGAGCGGTTTTGTCACTGAGACCGTCGAAGGGGTGCTTCTGCCCGGCGGCAGCTATGACGCGCATACGATCGTTCTGCCAGTCGCCAACGCGACCACCGACGTGCGCGTAACCGCTACCCGCGCAGACATCGCAGAGGCCCAGGTCAATATTGAGGAGCACCAGCGCGTGCTGGGCGTGATTCCCAACTATTACGTGAGCTACGATCGCAACCCGGCGCCGCTGACAACGCGGCAAAAGTTCCAGTTGGCCTGGAAGACGGATATCGACCCGGTCGCATGGATTGCGACAGGCGCTTTTGCGGGCGTGGAGCAGGCCGACAATACCTTCGCCTACGGCCAGGGCGCGCAGGGCTATGCCAAGCGCTTCGGCGCGACCTACGCCAACGGTTTTATCGGCACCATGCTGGGCAGCGCCGTTCTGCCCTCGCTCCTTCATCAGGACCCGCGCTACTTCTACAAAGGGACGGGCAGCGCGGGCTCGCGCGCCTGGTACGCCCTCTACAACTCGGTAATGTGCAAGGGCGACAACGGCCGCTGGCAGGTGAATTACTCGGCCATCATCGGCGGCCTCGCCGCCGGCGGAATTTCCAATTTATATTACCCGTCTGCCAACCGCGACGGCGCTGCGCTGACCTTCGAAAGCGCCGGCTTCGGCGTCGCCTCCGGTGCGTTTCAGAACCTCATGCAGGAGTTCGTGATCAGGAAGCTGACTCCGCATGCGCGCAGAAACGATCCGGGGCTGCAGTAGGCGCTTCCCGAAAAAGTACGCCTTCATTTGAAGCGATCCTGCGGCGGCCCGATCTGCCAGTTTCAACCAGAACGACTATAATTATGGATAGAACGACTGGAGGGCAGCACCATGGCGCGCTGGCAGGTTCAGGAAGCCAAAACCCGGTTAAGCGAAGTGATTGAAGAGGCGCAGAAGAATGGCCCGCAGATCATTACGCGTCATGGAACCGAGCGCGCGGTCGTGCTCTCTATCGACCAGTTTCGCGCGCTGACGGCTCACAAACCCGGCTTCAAAGAGTACCTGCTCGGCGGCCCGAAAGTGGACGATTTCGAGATCGAGCGTGATCGCCGCGACACGGGCCGCGAGATCAGCCTGTGAGTCCCGCGCCGGCGTATCTGCTCGACACCAACGTTCTGAGCGAGACGCGGAAGAAAAAAGCCGATCCCGGCGTGCTCGCATTTCTCAAAGCAGCCGATTCTTCGTCGCTTTTCATCAGTGTGCTCACCATTGGCGAACTGCGCAAAGGCGCGTCCGCCAGGATGCGCAAAGACCCCGCGGCCGGCCGCAGCATTGCCGCATGGATCTAGGGCCTCGAGTTTGGCTTTGCCGACCGGATCATTGGCATCGATGCAGCCACGGCGCGTTTATGGGGCGAGTGGAGCGGCGACCGCCCGCGCCCGGTTGTCGACACACTGCTTGCAGCCACGGCCGTTCAGCATGGCCTCATCTTCGTCACAAGGAACGAGCGCGATGTGCGCGGGATTCAGGTGAAGGTGCACAACCCGTGGAGTGCTTAGCGATTCAGGTCTCTTGCTGGCCCGTAGCCGCGCGTGTTTGACTGGTTGCCGGAAAGGCAGGGGTCTTCTCAATGAGTTATGTTCTGGCGCTGGACCAGGGAACGACCAGTTCCCGCGCCATTCTCTTCGACCGTGCGGGAGCGCTTGCTGCGCTCGCGCAGAAGGAGTTCAGGCAATACTACCCGCAGGCCGGCTGGGTCGAGCACGATCCGATGGAGATCCTCGCCAGCCAGATGGCCTGCGCCGCCGAGGCGCTGGCGAAGGCCAATGCCAAGCCGCGCGATGTAGCCGCCATCGGCATCACCAACCAGCGCGAAACCGTGATTGTGTGGGACCGCGCGACCGGCCGGCCGATTCATCCGGCGATTGTGTGGCAGGACCGGCGCACGGCCGCGCTGTGCAAAGAACTCGAGGAGCGCGGAGCCGGCGAATCGGTCGCCGCAAAAACCGGCCTGGTGCTCGATCCGTATTTTTCGGCGACCAAGATCAAGTGGATTCTCGATCATGTGGAGGGCGCGCGGGCCCGCGCCAGCCGCGGCGAGCTGGCCTTCGGTACGGTCGATAGCTGGCTGATCTGGAACCTTACGGGCGGCAAGCGCCACGTGACGGACGTGACCAACGCCTCGCGCACGCTGCTTTTTAATATCGTCAAGGGCGAGTGGGACGCGGAGCTGCTGCGCCTGTTCGACATTCCCGCGAGCGTTCTGCCTGAGGTCGCGTGGTCGAGCCAAGGCGTGGGCGAGCTCTCCGGAACACCCGGGCTTGAAGGCATTCCGATTGCGGGCATCGCCGGCGATCAGCAGGCTGCGCTCTTCGGCCAGCTCTGCTGGAGCGCCGGCGAGGCGAAGAACACTTACGGCACCGGCTGCTTCCTGCTGCAGAACGTGGGCACGGAGTTCGTGCGCTCCAGGCACCGGCTGATCACCACCGTGGCAGCCAGCGCGCACCGGCGCCTGGAGTACGCGCTCGAAGGCAGCATCTTTATTGGCGGAGCGGTGGTGCAGTGGCTGCGCGACAACCTGAAGCTCATCGGCGCTTCGGCTGAAGTGGAGCAGCTTGCGCGCAGCGTACCGGATTCAGGCGGCGTGGTGTTTGTGCCGGCGTTTGTGGGCCTGGGCGCGCCGCACTGGGACGCGCACGCCGCAGGCACGATCATCGGCCTGCGCCGCGATACTACGGCAGCGCACATTGCCCGCGCCGCGCTGGAAGCCATCG
>DATGLJ010000175.1:0-2088 GCA_035294185.1 Occallatibacter sp.
ATTTCAAAGATGCACTCCCCGCTGGCCAGGAAACAGCTCTCCGCGTCTTCGGCGTACTCCTGCGGCGCCAGCCCCGCCATGCCGGCGCGGATCTTCCGCCGGAACCCGATCTGGCCAAGCGTCAACCCCACCCGCTCCATCAGCGCGCGCTCCTCGCCTGTCAGCGACGCCGCATCCACCGGCAGCGAGCAGTAGGCCGGCTCCATCCACCAGGGGAAAAAGTGCCGCACCGTTCCGGTCTCGTGCGCCTTCTGCCACTCTTCGTAAAAGCAGCCGCCCACCCCCTGCGGCGTGGACTCGAGAATCACCTCGGCGCCCGGCGCCAGCGAGGCGCGCAGACCGGCCAGGGTCTCGGCCGGATCGCCCGGCCAGCGCGCCAGCTCCGAGCAGTGCAGGTTCTGCACCGTCAGGCCGCGGCCGGCATTGCGGTCGCCGGCCGTCGCCACGCAATATTGCGCGTCGATCTCCGGAAAAACGATCTGCCGCGCGTTCAGCTGCGATGTCCTGAGCGGCCCCTCGCGCAGCTCCTCGGGCAGCCAGTCCACGAACCGGTGCACGATGCGGAAGATCTCCTCGGCCGCCTGCTGCGTATGCGCCACCTGCAGCGTCAGCGTGCCGGGGCGCGTGATGGTGCGCAGAAAAAAACGCGCCGCCGTCCACGTCGTCAGACCCAACTGCCGCGCTTTGAGCACGATGTTCTTTTCGCCGCGCCGCCGCTCGAACTGGCGCTGCACGGCGTTGGCGGCCAGCGGTCTGGTCGATCCGTCGCGCGCCCGCACCCGCAGCAGCTTTTCGATCAGCTCCATGGCCACGGTGCGCCCGCCGAGCGAAGGCGGCCGCTCGTCCAGCATGGTTCCCAGCCTCTCCAGCTCCTCGGCGTCGCATAACCAGATCTGTTCCTCGTTCTCCGGCTCGCCAAAGGAATCTCCTGTCCGGAATTCCTGCGGCGCGGCGGCGCAGTTCCCCGCCGGATCGTTTTCCTCCGCTGCCTGCTGCACGCATGCCCCCCACCGCCTGCTGCTCGCCCGGCTGCAGGGCCATGCCGCTGCCCGCGCCGGCGATGGCGATCAGCAGCCCTTGCTGAAGATCGCCGGTTTCCGAATTTTTTCAAACGTGAGCCAGCGAAATCACTGCACAAGGAACGCCGCCGACACGTTGGCCAGCGTCTCGCCTGCGCCCGCCGAGGTTACCCAGATGGCGTACTGGTGGCCGGCCGTGACTGCGACCGATCCGCTCCATGTGCAGCTTGTCGCCGTGCCGATGGTGCAGGTGGCCGCCGTATTGGCGCCGGCCGTGAGATCGCGCACCGTGCACACGCCGCTCGAGCCGTTTACGCCGGCGATCGTGGCGTTGCAGGCGAGCTTCACAATATTCACGCCCGACTGCAGCAGCGTAATGCTTCCCGGGCCGCTGCCTGTTGCATTGGCATTGCAGGCTATTGAAGCAATCTGCCCGGCGTTGTATAAGGCCTCGGTTCCGGCGGTTGAAGAGAACGTCCCCGTGCAGCTTCCGTAAAAGCTCTGTCCCGGCCACGAGCCCGAGCAGCCCGCAGTCGTCAGCGCGCCGCCCGATCCATTGGGGCACACTGGCTGCGTGCTCTGCGTGCCGTTGGTTACCTGCGCGAGCGAGAGCTGCCCGGCCGAGTTACCCAGCGGAATCGCCGCCCAGCTTCCCGGCGCGCCGGGCGCGGTATTTACCCAGCCGGCAATGCCGTTCGCCGCTGCGCCGGAGTTTTCGATGAAATCCCCCTGACTATAAGCCGTGGAGCTTCCCGAGGGAGCGGCGGCGCTCTTGGTGGGAAGCTGCATCTCCGGCCCAAGCAGAGGAGGCGTAAAGGAAAGCGGCTGCGGCGTCGTTACATTCCCCGGGTTCGCGCTTACGCTTACCACGACCGCTCCGGGATTGAGGGCATTCACGTTTTGAATCTGCAGGCCGGTGAGCCCGTTAAACGAGAGAAATTGCCCAAAGCTCAGGTCGGTTGCGCTGGAGCAGGTAAGTGTATATCCGGATGAGGATGCCGTACAGGTTGTATTTCCGCCGTTCGGGCTTCCGGTTGTCCCGCTCTGATACACCACATCGAGCGGATAA
>DATGLJ010000176.1:0-12229 GCA_035294185.1 Occallatibacter sp.
CGGTTTTTGCCGCGGCCGGCCTTTGGGTCGCGGGACGCGGACTTCTTTGAGCGTGGCTTCCGCAAGCGTAACTTCTGCCGGAGAGGCACTTTCCAGCCGAACTCCCAACGGAAGACCCTGACCGTCGACCAGTACCATCCATTTCGTTCCCTTGCCGCGCTTGGTTTTACCGACTGCTTCGCCCCCTTTTTGGCCGGGGCGAAGCTGCCGTCCAGGAACGTCTCGTCCCACTTCAGCAGGCCCTCGGCATCCAGCGTGCCCAATAGAGCACGCCAGGCATCCAGCCACACGCCTTCGTCCTGCCACTGCTTCAGCCGTCGCCAGCAGGTCGCAGGCGAAGGAAACTCGTCGGGAAGAAACCGCCACGCCGCTCCCGTTTGCAGAATCCACAAAATCCCCTCGAAACAAGCCCGATTCGATGCCCACGGTCGCCCTCGGTTGTCCTTCCTTCGCCGTCCTTCCGGCAACAACGGCGCAATCAACTCCCACTGTTCATCGGTCACCAGCTTCTGCCGCTTCTTCATGACAGAAGTTCAACAATCCAACCCCCTCAAACGGAAGTGCCTGCCTTGAGGCCGAACCTATTTATGAAATACGCTCTACTGTGTGCGATGCCGTGCTCCCAAGCGGCCAGCCGGAGACATGGCCGAGTATCAGCCAATTACAGCCAGCCTGGGGAACCTCAGCGGCATTTGCCCGGACTGTGAGGGGATGATCTTCCGGTGCGCCAGTCTGGCGAAGCTGGCCCAGATTCGGGGGAAATTGGACATCACGTTTGCGGAGGCACGGCGACAAGTAAGCGAGACTGATTCTCCTATCGTAAACAGTGACTTCAGGCAGGGGTGAGAAACCATGACGAAACACAACCCGGAAAATGAACGGATCAAGCGCCGGTACTTCGCTTATCTGAAAGAAGCCAAGCGCCACAGCGAGATGACGGTGGACGCCGCCGCGAAGGCGTTGAGCCGGTTTGAAGAGAACACCCGATACCGCGACTTCAAGGCGTTTCGCTCTGAGCAGGCGATTCGTTCAAGCGGCATCTGGCGGAGCAGACCGGGCAAAGGTCCGGAGAGAAGCTGAGCAAGGCGACTTTGCACGCAACGCTCAAGCAACTGCGGGCCTTCTTTTTCTGGCTGGCCGGGCAGCCGGGTTACCGGGCGCGGTTACAGTATTCCGATGCCGACTATTTCAACTTGTCAGAAAAAGACGCCCGCATTGCCACGGCCCGGCGGGAGAAGGAAGTGCCCACGCTGGAGCAAATGCGGCGCGTGATTGAGACGATGCCGAGCGGAAGCGAGATTGAGCGCCGGAATCGCGCGCTGGTGGCCTTCACGCTCCTGACCGGCGCGCGCGATTCGGCCATTGCCTCGATGAAGCTGAAGCATGTGGACCTGATTATCGGATGCGTTCACCAGGATGCGCGCGAGGTGAAAACAAAATTCAGTAAGAGCTTTACAACCTATTTCTTTCCCGTGGGCGAAGAAGTCCGGCAGATTGTGGCGGACTGGGTGCGGTTTCTGCGCGAAGACAAGCTATGGGGCAATGACGATCCGCTGTTCCCGGCAACGCACATTGCATTGGGGCCGAAGCGCCAGTTTGAAGCGGTCGGACTGGATCGGGAACACTGGAGCACTGCACGCCGATTCGGACGATCTTCCGCGAAGCATTCGAGCGCGCGGGCTTGTCCTATTTCAACCCACACAGTCTACGGAAGACGCTGGCGCGGCTGGGAGAGCAATGCTGCCAAACGCCGGAAGATTTCAAGGCGTGGAGTCAGAACCTCGGCCATGAGAAGGTGCTGACAACCTTAAACAGCTATGGGGCGGTAAGGCAGGATCGACAGGGGGAGATTATTCGCAAGCTGGGTTTGCCTCAGCAGTCTGTTCCGTCAGAGGCCGATGATATTGCGGAGGCTATATTGCGGAAGTTTCAGGCTGCTGGTGTAAGCCTGCCACCCGAATCCCAGCCTCTTAGGCCACTGACCCACGAAACGGAAGCACCTTGCCGCCGCGCTGGGCCTGCTCCAGATAATCGGCCCAGTCCTGCATCATCTTTGCGCGCGGCTCCAGGTAGAGCGCGTGATTGTAGGCCGCGCTGACGGCATTGCGCGGCGCGTGGGCAAGCTGCAATTCGATGTGCTCGTGGTTGTAGCCCTGTTCATGCAGAATGGTAGAGGCCAGTCCACGGAAGCCGTGGCCGGTCATGCGGCCTTTGTAGCCCATCCGCTCCAGCGCTTTGAGAATCGTATTGTTGCTCATCGGCTTCTTTGCATTGCGGTCGCCGGGAAAGAGCCATTCGCTCTCGCCGGTGAGCGTCCGCAGCGTGTTCAGCACGTCCAGTGCCTGACGGGAGAGGGGAACGATGTGCGGCGTCCGCATCTTCATGCGTTCTGCGGGAATGTCCCAGCGGGCTGCCTCCAGGTCAAACTCTGCCCACCTTGCGCCGATCAGCTCGCTGGTGCGCACAAAGGTAAGCGCGATGAGCTTCAAGGCGAGCCGGGTGACGTGCGTTCCGGGATAGACTTCGATGGCGCGCAAAAGGTCCGGCAATTCTCTGGCATCGACGCGCGCATAGTTCACCTTGCGGGTCGATGGCAGGATGTCGCTGGGGCGAATCTCCGCGACGGGATTGCGCTTGGCATAGCCGTGAGCGATGGCGTAGCGGAAGACCTGTCCGGTTGTCTCCAGGGCGCGCTTGGCAATGTCGCGCGCGCCGCGCTGCTCAATCGCCTTGACCATTGCCACCAGTTCCGGCGCTTCAATCAGCGCGATGGGGCGCGCGCCCAGGCAGGGCAAAATATCAGCCTCCATGCGGCGCTTCACGTAGTCCACATGGCGGGGACTCTTGCCTTGCCGCCAGTGTTCGAGCCAGCGGGATTGCACGCTCTGGAATGTGTTCTCTTCCTTCGCCTTTTCCGCCTTGCGCTCCGCCATGGGATCGACACCAGAGGCCAGCAGTTTGCGCGCCGCAGCGTGGCGCTCACGAGCCAGCGACAGGGAGACATCTGGATAGCTGCCGAAGGTCATCAGTTTTTCGCGGCCTTCAAAGCGATACTTCCAGCGCCACAACTTGCCACCAGCGGGGGTGATCCAGAGGTACAGCGCTCCGCCATCGCTCATGCGATAGGCGGAAGCCTTGGCTTTCGCTTTGCGAATTTCCGTATCGGTGAGCGCCACGGCAAGCCCTCCAAGAGTCCGCCTGGGAAGATACCCCCAGGGGAAATGCCAACATACCCCCAGATATACCCCCACCGGAATGTGGCTTCCATAGTACCCCGTTGGACGATGCAAAACAAGAAGTTATTTATTTTCAGTTGATTATTATATTGGATTGGACTTTGTAGGATGTCTTCGGAAGGCTTAATGGCGGAGGGAGAGGGATTCGAACCCCCGGTACCCTTTCGAGCACAACGGTTTTCAAGACCGCCGGTTTCAACCGCTCACCCATCCCTCCGCGGCTGGCGGGCACAAACAGTTTACAGTGTCCGCTTTGTGCCCACTGCAAAAGAAATACGCAGCCAGGAGGGGCAGGAAGAACACGCAGCCTGAACGGTGCGCCTGCATTTTCCGGCAATGAATTGCCGGTATCCGGCTTCTGCCGGGCTGCAGATGTAGATGGTGGCCAGGGACGGGATTGAACCGCCGACGCCGGCCTTTTCAGGGCCGCGCTCTACCACTGAGCTACCTGGCCTCAGTGCAGACTTTGCGTTGCAATTTCCTGTGTGGGATTCCGGTCAGGGCCGGGGAGCGAGGACCACGAACAGTGCTCTGCAACCACAGGAAAACAGTATACCAACTCCCCGCTCGCCCAACCAACCCGCCCGGAGCGCCGGATTTGTTCTTCCCATACTGTTGCCCGTACTACACTGGATGGCGACCATGACGAGATCCTGCGCCGTTGCCGTCTGGCTCCTGGCTGCCGTGGCGGCGCGTCCGCTGCAGGCGCAGTCGGGGGCCGCAACCCAGCTCGACGAGTCTCGCGCCGCCCATGCCTATGAGGCCGCATTGCGCGAAGGCCCGCCTGCGGTCCGCGCCTTCCTCACCGATTTTCCCAAGGGAGCCGACCTTCACGTCCATCTTTCGGGAGCCGTCTACGCGGAAACATTTATCCGCGATGCCGCAGCTGACGGCCTTTGCATCAATACCGAGCAACTCAAATTCGCCGAGCCGCCCTGCACCGGTGGCCTGATTTCCGCCACCCTTCTTACCGGAAATATCACTGCCGCGAACCAGTCTCTTTACGACAAACTGGTCGATGCATTTTCCATGCGCAGCTTTGTGCCGTATGCGGAGTGGAGCGGTCACGATCAGTTTTTCGCCACCTTCGAACGCTTTGGCGGCCTGAAAAATCACACAGGCGAATGGGTGGACGAGGTCGCCGCCCGCGCCGCCGGGCAGAACCAGCAGTATCTGGAGCTGATGGAGACGCCGCCCTTCTCGCATGCGGCTCAGATCGCCAACAGACTGGGCTGGAATGACGAGCTGGAGCGCGGCGACCGCGATGCCTTTGTCCGTTACCGCCAGCAACTGCTCGACCACGGCCTGCGCGACGAGGTTGCAATCGACCGCCAGGAAGTCCGCGCCGCCGAGGCCGAGCGCCGCCGCATCGAGCGCTGCGGCACGGCGCAGGCCACACCCGCCTGCCAGGTCGAAATCCGCTATCTCTACCAGGTGCTGCGCGGTCACCCGCCGCAACAGGTCTTTGCGCAGACGCTTCTCGGCTTCGAGACCGTCGAAAAAAGCATCGAGGAGCGCGATCCCGGATTTGTCGGCATCAATTTTGTCATGCCCGAGGACGGCCTCATCTCCATGCGGGATTACACCCTGCACATGAAGATCGTAGGTTATCTGCACTCGATTTATCCGCGCGTTCACATCGCCCTGCATGCCGGCGAGCTGACCATGGGGATGGTCCCGCCGGAGGGCCTGCGCTTCCATATTCGTCAGGCCGTCAAGCTCGCCCACGCCGAGCGCATCGGTCATGGCGTCGACGTGATGGACGAGGACAATGCGGAGGCGCTGCTGCGCGAAATGGCCGAAGGCCACGTCATGGTTGAGATCAATCTCACGTCGAACGACGAAATCCTCGGCGTCTCCGGCGATCGCCATCCGTTCCCGATCTACCGCGCCGCACATGTGCCCGTGGCGCTCTCGACCGATGACGAGGGCGTGAGCCGCATCGATCTTACTCACGAGTATCAGCGCGCCGCGCTCGACTACCACCTGAGCTACGAGGATCTCAAGCAGCTTGCCCGCACCGGCATGGAGCACAGTTTTCTGCCCGGCGACAGCCTCTGGGCAGAGGAGGACGTCTTCAGCCTGCCGGCGGCGGCCTGCCGCGGGCAGGTATTGGGCGGCGATGCCCCTGCTCCGGGCTGCAGGAAATTTCTTGACGCCAGCCAGAAAGCTGCGGCGCAATGGGAGCTGGAGCGGCGCTTCCGCGCGTTTGAAGCGAAGTTCTGAAGCGAAGCAGGATCGGCATCGAAGCAGGGCCGGCCTCTCGACAGCTCCTCGTGCTGCGCCGTAGCTTGTAAGGCATGGCTGGAATATCGCTCACACTGGAAGGCAAGGTTGCTCTGGTCACTGGCGGCTCGCGCGGCGTCGGTGCGGAGACGGTGCGTCTGTTTGCCGAGGCCGGGGCGCATGTGGTCTTCAACTACCGGCAGGCAAGGCAGCGTGCCGAAGCCCTGGTGCGCGAGAGCAGAGCGGGCCGGCGCGTCGCCATCCACCAGGAACTCGACTCGCCTGCTGCCGGCCGCGCCCTGGTGGAAAAAACCGTCCACGAGTTCGGCCGCCTGGACATCCTCGTTGTCAATCACGGCCTGTGGCCTCCGCAGGATACGCCGGTCAGCGCGATGTCCGACGACCAATGGCGCAGGACTTTGGCCGTCAATCTGGACTCTGTCTTTGGACTGGTGCAGGCCGCCGCGGCCCAGATGCAGCGCCAGGCGGCCTCTGCGCAATCCCGCTGGGAGCCGGGCTCGCCCGATCAGCCGGCCGAACCCATCGGCCACATGGTCCTCATCAGTTCTACCGCCGGTCAGCGCGGCGAGGCCTTCCATGCCGATTACGCCGCCGCCAAGGGGGCAATGATCAGCCTTACCAAGAGCCTTTCGAGCGAGCTGGCGCCCCGCGGCATTCGCGTCAACTGCGTTGCGCCCGGCTGGGTTGCCACGGAGATGTCCGCGCCCGCCCTCGGTCTGCCGGAGCACGGCGCCCGGATCGTCGCCGGCATTCCGCTGGGCCGCGTGGCCAGTCCGCGGGAAATCGCCGGCCCGGTGCTCTTCCTGTGCACGCCGCTGGCCGGCTACATCTCCGGCGAGATCCTCAATGTTAACGGCGGCTCGGTGCTGGCGGGATAAGTGCTTCGCGCATCTGATAAAAAATAGCCCGGCCATGGCCGTTCAGGCCGGGCAACAGCCGCAGATCCAATCTCATCCCGAAAGCTCTGCTTACCCGTCCAATATTCCGTGGGTCTTCCGAGGAGACGATGGTAAAGGCGAAAGTTATAGCTGTTCTGGCAATCCTGCTGCTGGCCGGTTCGCTTCGAGCGCATGCGCAGGACCAGAACCCGGACAAAACAGCTCAGGACAATAAGGCCGGGAAGAATGCCGACCAAGCGCGCGCTGCCCTCGACGCCATGGTCAAGGCCCTGGGCGGCCAGGTCTGGCTCGACATGAAGAACCAGCTGCTCGAAGGCAAAATCGCCGCATTCTTCCAGGGCCGTCCCGATCTCGGAACCACGCTCGTCTACGAGTATCACGCCTGGCCCGACCGCGATCGCATCGAAGTGACAAAGCACCGCGACGTCGATGAGTTTTTCGTTGGCCGGCAGGGCTGGGAGGTCACCTACCGCGGCAAAAAAGCCCTGCCCCAGGACCAGGTGGACGATTATCTGCGCCGCCGCGACCACTCCATCGAGACCGCCGTCAAAGTCTGGATGAAGAACCCGAACACGATTCTCGTCTACGAAGGGCAGCACCTGGCCGAGCGCCATCTCGCCGAACAGGTGACGCTCATCTCGCCCGAAAACGAAGGCATCACCATTCTTATGGATGCGCAGACCCACCTGCCTCTGCAGCGGGTTTTCCAGTATCGCGATCCGGTCTATCACGACAAGAATACCGACACCGAGGAATACGACGACTACCACCTGATCGACGGCATTCAGACGCCTTTCACCATCACGCGGCTCAAGAACGGCGACCTCGTGCGGCAGTTCTACGTCACCCAGGTGAAGTACAACCAGCCGCTTTCCTCAGACTTTTGGGATCCCGACCAAGCCGCTCGTCACATAGCGAAAAAGTAGGCCAGCAGAGCCGGGCCTCGGTCTATCATCAGGATAATCGGCCCGCTATCCGGGCCTCTGCCTTAGGCCGGTACAGACGGGTAGCGGGTCAGTCTGAACTCGCATTCCCTCCGGAGCTGAAGCCCGGAGGCATTTTGCCTGACTGGTACATGGGCTCAAAGCCCGTACCCTTCCAACTGCACCACTGCCTGCAGACTTGCCCAAGTAATCCGCTATTTATAATCCAAGCGAGCGTACCCCGCTCCGCGGAGAAAGAATGACCTTGGATATCCAGGAGATTCTGGACTACCTTCCCCATCGCTATCCCTTTCTTCTCATTGATCGCGTGGTGGAGTTCGAGCGCGCCAAACGGCTGGTCGCCATCAAGAATGTCACCATCAACGAGCCGTTTTTCCAGGGGCATTTCCCGGGCCACCCCATCATGCCCGGCGTGCTCGTGGTTGAAGCCATGGCTCAGGCCGGCGGAATCATCATGATGAGCGAACTCGAGCACCGGCACGCGAAGCTGGTGGTTTTCACCGGCATCGAACGGGCCAAGTTCCGCCGTCCCGTCACGCCCGGCGACCAGCTGCGCATCGAAGTGGACGTGCTGTCGTTCCGGCCTCGCGCCGGCCGGATGGCCGGCCGCGCGCTGGTGGACGGTAAGCTCGCCTGCGAGGCCACGCTTACCTGCCAGGTGGTGCCGAGAAGCAGGGAGCAGGGAACAGGGAACAGGGAACGGGGAACGGGAATCAGTGAACAGGAAACCGAGACGCCGGCCGGCGTGGAGACGGCGGAGTGAGCGTTCATCCCAGCGCCGTCGTTGCGCCCGGAGCGAAGATTCCCGCCTCCTGCTCCATCGGCCCATTCTGCACCGTCGGGCCTGAGGTCGAGCTGGGCGAGGAATGCACGCTGATCTCCCATGTTGTTCTTGACGGGCGCACCCGCATCGGCGCGCGCAATACTTTCTATCCCTTCTGCTCCATCGGCGTGGCCCCGCAGGACCTGAAGTACAAAGGCGAGCCCACCGAAACGGAGATCGGCAACGACAACACCATTCGCGAGTGCGTTACCGTAAGCCGCGGCACAGTGGGCGGCGGAGGAATCACCCGCATCGGGTCGAATTGCCTGCTGATGGCCTATGCGCACGTCGGCCACGACAGCCGCATCGGCGACCACTGCATTTTGGCCAACTCCGCCACGCTGGCCGGCCATGTGACGATTGAAGACTATGTGACCCTTGGCGCCTTCTGCCCCGTCCACCAGCACTGCGTCATCGGCGCGCACGCGTTTATCGGCGGCGGCACCATCGTCACCCAGGACGTGCTGCCCTTCTCGCTCACCTCTGCCCGGCGCGAAAACAAAGCCTTCGGCATTAACAAAATCGGGCTTCAGCGCCGGGGCTTTTCCGCCGAGCGCGTGCAGACGCTGCAAAAAGCCTTCCGCCTGCTGCTCACGGCCAAAATGAACACCACGCAGGCCCTCGACCGGCTGCGCGGCATCGAAAGCGAGGATGTGGCCCTGCTGGTCGAGTTCATCGAGCGCAGCGGCCGCGGAGTCATCAAGTAAGGAGCGCTATGTCCCACCAGGTTCACGGCACGTTTACGGTCAATATCCGTCCCTTGCCTTCGCCGCCGGCCGAAGGCGTCAGCCGCCACTCCATCGAGAAACAGATCCACGGAGATCTTGAAGCAACGAGCACAGGAGAAATGCTCTCCGGCGGCGATCCCAGGCAGGGCGCGGCGGGTTACGTCGCCATGGAAGTCGTCACCGGCACTCTCGCAGGCCGCAGCGGCAGCTTCGCCATGCAGCACTTTGCCACCATGGACGCCAAGGGCCCCGACCTGCAGATCGTCGTCGTGCCCGGCTCCGGCACCGGAGAACTGAAGGGAATCGCGGGCACGTTCAATCTCCGCATCGAAAGCGGCCAGCACTACTACGATTTCGACTACAGCCTTCCCGAGTAGCGGCCGGTCGAATGCTACATTGAATTTTCACGCTCATGTTCGCAACCTCCCAGCACGCGCACTTCATCGGCATCGGCGGCATCGGCATGAGCGGCATCGCCGAAATCCTGCTGAACCTTGGGTTCAAAGTCTCCGGCTCCGATCTGCGCCGCAGCCCGGTCACCGACCGGCTGGCGCAACTGGGCGCCATTGTCTACGAGGGCCACGCGGCCGGAAACATCGCCGGCGCCACGGTCGTCGTTACCAGCTCCGCTGTCCATCCGCAGAATCCCGAAGTGCAGGCGGCCCACGCCTCCAAGATTCCGGTCATCCAGCGCGCCGAAATGCTCGCCGAACTGATGCGCCTCAAGTACGGCATCGCCGTTGCGGGCATGCATGGCAAAACTACGACCACCTCGATGGTCGCCGCGGTGCTTGCCGCCGGCGGCCTCGATCCCACCATCGTCGTCGGCGGCCGCGTGGACGCGCTCGGCTCCAATGCGCGCCTCGGCAGCTCGCATTTTCTGGTTGCCGAGGCCGACGAGAGCGACCGCTCGTTTCTCAAGCTCTCGCCCATCCGCGCCATCGTCACCAATCTGGACCGCGAGCATATGGACTGCTACCGCGACATGGACGACGTGGAAAGCGCCTTCCTCGAATTCATGGACCGCGTGCCGTTCTACGGCGCGGTGACGGCCTGCATCGACAATCCGCAACTCCGCTCCATCCTTCCCCGCGCGCGCCGCCGCGTCTTTACTTATGGCGTCGCCGCGGAGGCCGACTTCAGGCTGGAAATGCTCGATGTCGCCGTTGGCGGAGGCTTTTCGCGATTTCAGGTGCGCGCCGCAGGGGAAACGCTCGGTCCATTCGAGCTGCATGTCCCCGGCCGCCACAACGTTCTCAACGCTACGGCCGCCATTGCCGTTGCGCGCCAGCTCGATGTTGCGCCCGACCGCATCGCCGAGGGCCTGCGCAGCTTTCGCGGCGTCGACCGGCGCTTCCAGCAGCGCGGCGTGGCCGGCGGCATCGCGGTTGTGGACGATTACGGCCACCACCCCACCGAGATTCGCGCTACGCTCGCCGCCGCGCGCGAGTGCCGTCCGCGCAGGCTTCATGTCGTCTTCCAGCCGCATCGCTATACGCGCACGCGGGATCTTCTGGAGGAATTCGCCGGCGCATTCACTGCCGCCGACACGGTGGTTGTGCTGCCCATCTACGCCGCCAGCGAAGAGCCGATTCCCGGCGTCACCGCCGAGCGGCTCGCCGGGCGAATTGCCGGTCCGCGCGTCCGCTTTGCGCCGGATTTCGCCGCCGCGCTCGAAGCCGTTGCCGAAGAGGCGCACGAGGGAGATCTGGTGCTCACGCTCGGCGCCGGCAGCGTGAGCCAGCTGGCGCCGCAAATCCTCGCCGCCCTCGAGAGCCGTGCGGCCCGGCGGCCGGCGCGGCAATGAGCGTTCTGCTCCTGCTGGCGCATCCATCGCGCGCCCGGTCTGCGTGAGCCGGCCTGTTCACTGACCGGGTTCCCCCGCCGCGCATGCGGAAAATTGCCGGCGACTACCGGGCTATAGTGAAGGTTGGCGACTCTCACGACCTTGCTCAGGCGTGACGAATCAGAAAGATACAATCCGGCCTCAGTTGTGGGAGGATAACCTCTCCCGCGATGAAAGGGTCCAGGCGCCCCGCGCCCGGCGCGTGAGCCAGTCCCTGCCCGCGGCCGGCCGCGCCGCGGCAGAGAGCGTATTGCCGGGCATGCCGCTTAACTTCGACGATCGCGATTTTGGCGATCCCGAAGACGACGATCTGCGCCCACGCTTTCGATCGCGGTCGAGTTTCGAGGAGCCGCGCGGTCCCTGGTACCGGCCGCGCTCGAAGGCCGGCCGTCTTTTTCTCGGCCTTGGCGCGGTTCTCGTGCTGGGCGGCGCTACTGCCGGCGGCCTGCTGCTCAGGCGCACCCTCGAACGCGATTCGCACTACCGCATCGCCGGCACGGAGAACATCGAGGCCACCGGCCTCAACGAAATTTCGCGCGCCCAGATGCTGCCCGTCTTCGGCGAAGACATCGGGCGCAACATCTTCTTCGTTCCGCTCGACCTGCGCCGCCGCCAGCTCGAGCAGATTCCCTGGGTCAAGCGCGCCACCGTCATGCGCCTGCTTCCCGATCGGATCCGCGTGTCGATTGTCGAGCGCGAGCCGGTTGCCTTCTCCCGCGTCGGCAACCGCATAGGTCTGGTCGATGCGGACGGCGTGCTGCTTTCCATGCCGGCGGCTTCGATGGCCCGCCATCATTATTCCTTTCCGGTGCTTACCGGCATCGATCCGGGCGATCCGCCCGAGGCCCGCCGGGCGCGCATGGCCGTCTACCTGCGTCTGATGTCGGATCTCGACTCAACCGGTCAGCACTACTCCCAGCAGATTTCCGAGATCGATCTGACCGATCCGGAGGATGCCCGCGTTCTTATGCCGGAACAGGGAAGCGATATCCTCGCTCATTTTGGCGAAGACCATTTCCTCGAGCGCTACCGGCGCTACAAAGCTCACATTGCCGAGTGGCGCCAGCAGTATCCGCGCCTGGCCTCGGTCGATCTTCGCTACGACGAGCAGGTGGTGCTCGACATGGACTCGGGCGCAATCTCCTCGCAGCCCGATTCCTCTGCCGTGCAGAAGCCCGGCGCCGGCCAGCCCGCGATCGAAGCGCCGCAACAGGGAGCCACCGCAGCAAAGTCCGCACATCCGCTATCGGGCGCCGAACCGTTCAGCGCCGCGCAAAAGAAAAAGATTGCCGCGCAGCAGAAGAAGCGCGCTCAGATGCGCCGCGCCGCGCTTGCTGCCGCCAGACATAACGCTCCGGCCGCGCGCCGCAGCGGCGCAGCGCAAAAATCGTCCGGGCCGTCGACCGTGGCGCAGGGTGGGTAAGCCATGTCCCAGAAGCAGGAAAACCTCATCGTCGCGCTCGATATCGGCAGCGCCTCTACCCGCGTTGTTGCCGCGGATGTAAA
>DATGLJ010000177.1:0-2975 GCA_035294185.1 Occallatibacter sp.
AGGACGCCAATGCGGCGTTCGCGCGCGAACCTTGCAATTGTGCTGCGGATATCGCGGGCGCTCGCCGGATCGATGGAGGCTGTGGGCTCGTCGAGGAGCAGAATATCGGGGCGGTTGAGCAGGGCCTTGGCGAGGCCCACGCGCGTCTGCTCGCCGGAGCTGAGCAGGCCGCATTTCACGTTGCGAAAACGCGCAAGTTCGAATTGGTCGAGCAGCTGTTCGAGGCGGGCGGAGAAGTCCTTCACGCCGTAGAGGAGCGCGAAGACGCGGAGGTTTTCATAGACGGTGAGGTTGCCGGGCAGGGGCGCGTAGACGGCGGCGAAGTTGGCGTGCTCCAGGGCGCGCGAGCGGTGGCGGCGCAGGTCGATGCCGGCGATGTGAATTGAGCCCTGCGTCGGCTCGAGTACGCCGAGGATCATGCTGATGGTGGTGGTTTTGCCGGCGCCGTTGAGGCCGAGAAGGCCGACGATCTCCCCGGGGCAGACCTCGAAGCTGATGCCTTTGACGGCTTCGACCGAGCCGTAGTTCTTGCGCAGCGCCTCGACCTTCAGAACCACAGTCGCAGGCGCGCCCGCGCTCTTGTTTGCTTCCGTCATTCCGTTAGGTTAACCGGGCGGCCGCGGCAACGGCCTGTTCGGTTCGTTCCGGCCCTGCCTGAAGGCAGCGCTCGCGTGAGGTTGCCCGGTGTGCAGATCGCGCCGCCGGGCGTTTTGGCGGCCTGAAACACTGCGGGAAGCGGGTCCGGCAGCGAATAGTTCATAACATGGGATGAAGCGTGGAAAATCGGGGTTTAACTGCGATATCTCTTCCCGTTTTCTTCGCTGCCCCCGGCTTCAAACTGGTACCTTAAAAGAGAAGGACTTTGTTTATTTCCATGGTTTCCAATCCGTATTTTCCCCTTGCGGTTTTGTTTGCGGCAGCACTGGGATTCGGGCTTGCACCGCTGGGGTTGGCCTGGGCGTGGGCGAAGTTTTTCTCCCCCCGCAGGCCGAATGCGATCAAGAACTCGATTTATGAGTGCGGCCTGGTTTCGAAGGGCGATGCGTGGGTGCAGTTCCGCTCGGCCTATTATCTCTACGCAATTATCTTTCTGATCTTCGACGTGGAAGCGGTCTTCCTGCTCCCCTTTGCCGTGGCCTTTAGCGGGCTGAGCGCGGCCGCGTGCGCGGCCATGCTGGTGTTCGTGCTGCTGCTGGTGGAAGGGCTTGCGTGGGCCTGGGCCAAGGGTGTGCTGCGGTGGGAGTGACAGGGGTTGGGAATTAGCAGTCAGGGGCTGGGACGCTCTCAGGAGCGAAGCGAATTATGGCAGTCGATCAACAACTGAAAATCGAAATGGGCAAGCAGGGCGTGTTTGTTACCACCCTGCAGGAGCTCTACAACTGGGGCCGCCGGAGCTCGGTGTGGCCGATGCAGTTCGGGCTTGCCTGCTGCGCCATCGAGATGATCGCAACGACCATGGCCCGGTACGACCTGGCGCGCTTCGGCGCAGAGGTCTTCCGGCCGTCGCCGCGGCAGGCGGATCTGATGATCGTCTCCGGCACGGTGACCAAAAAGATGGCGCCGCAGGTGGTGCGGCTCTATAACCAGATGGCCGAGCCGAAGTATGTGATCGCCATGGGCGCCTGCGCCATCTCAGGCGGGCCGTTCAAGCAGGGATACAACGTGCTGAAGGGCATCGACCGGTATATTCCGGTGGACGTGCATATTCCCGGCTGTCCTCCGCGGCCGGAGGCGCTGATCCAGGCATTCATGACGCTGCAAAAGAAGATCGACGGGCAGAGCCTGACCGGCGAACAGCGGCCTCGGCATCTGGATGCCGGGGCGCAGTGCGAGTTTCCGGTTCCCGAGCCGGGCGAGCACGATTTAGAGCCGGCGTCGAACCCCGGCGTGTGGACGGTTCCGGTGGTGATCCGCTGATGAAGAGTGTTGAGGAAATCAAATCGGCGATTGAAGCCGCAGTGCCGGGCGCGGGCGTGGAGGTTCTGTTGAATCCCGGACCGGCGGCGCAGCACTCGCTTGTGCTCGGGCGCGAGAGCGCGGTTGCTGTGGCGCGCTTCCTGCGCGACGACCGGGAGCTGGCTTTCGATTTCTGCTCGAATGTGACCGGCGTGGACTGGCTCGACAAGGAGATTGTCGAGAAGGTGAAGGTGAAGAAGATGGTCACGAAAACCGTCGATGGTCCCGAGGGCAAGGTCGAGCAGCAGGTGGAGGAGACGGTCGAGGAGACGCGCAAACACGTGCAGCCGGGATATCTCGAAGCGGTCTATCATCTCTACTCCGTCGAGAAGAAGCATGGGCCGCTGGTGATCCGGGTGCGCACGGCGAACCGCACGGATGACGTTGAGATTCCGTCGCTCACGCCCATCTGGCGCGGCGCGGAGTTTCAGGAGCGCGAGGTCTTCGATCTTTACGGGATCGTGTTTACGGGCCATCCGGACCTGCGGCGGATTTTGATGTGGGATGGATTCAAGGATTACCCGATGCGCAAGGATTATGTGGGGCCGGACGATTTCGAGTACGAGCCCACGGCGCATGATGCAGTGCTGAAGCGCGCGCAGGAGCATCGGGCGAAGGCGGCGGCCGCATCCGGGCAGGGAGCAGGCGAATGAGTTCCTATACGCTTGAAAAGCATGGGCGCGAGCTGCCGGACGGCTGGAACCGGCCGCCGGCGATCGAGCCCGACGGCGAGGGCGAGCTGCTGGAAGTGGCGATGGGCCCGCATCATCCCTCGACGCATGGCGTGTTCCGGATGGACGTGGTGCTGGACGGCGAGCGGGTGGTCAGGCTCAAGCCCGTGTTTGGCTACCTGCACCGGAATCACGAGCAGCTTGGCGAGACGATGAGCTATCTCGCGATCATGCCGTACACGGACCGGCTGGATTATTTCTGCTCGCTCTCGAACAACTGGGGCTATGCGATGGCCGTCGAAAAGCTCGCCGGCCAGGAGGTTCCCGAACGGGCGCAGTATCTGCGCG
>DATGLJ010000178.1:0-2001 GCA_035294185.1 Occallatibacter sp.
CTAAAACCGCTAAGCTTGTACCGCTGATTCAGCTCTTTTCACCGAGGATTAAGATGGATGCCATGCTGATCGCCCCTGACCTGATTGGTCCAGACCGCCTCTTCCCTGCCGAAGAGGGCACGCGCAGAATCGCCCGCCGCCTCTACGACGAAGTAAAAGATCTGCCGATCATCAGCCCCCACGGGCACACCCAGGCCGGCTGGTTTGCGCGCAACGAACCGTTTCCCGATCCGGCGACGCTCTTCGTGCAGCCCGATCATTACGTCTTCCGCATGCTCTACAGCCAGGGCGTCTCGATGGACGATCTCGAAATCGGCCAGCCCGTCATCCGCGATCCGCGCAAAGTATGGCGCATCTTCGCCAGCCACTATTACCTGTTCCGCGGCACGCCCACGCGCATGTGGCTCGACTACGCCTTTCAGGAACTCTTCGGACTCAGGGAACGGCTCTCCGAGAAGACAGCCGACCTCTATTTCGACACCATCGACGCCAGGCTGCGTACGCCGGAATTCCTGCCCCGCGCCCTGTACGAACGCTTCAGGATCGAAGTGCTGGCCACCACCGATTCCCCGCTCGACTCGCTCGCCGACCACCAGGCCATCCGCAGCTCCGGCTGGAAGGCCAGAATCATTCCGACATTCCGCCCCGACCCGGTCGTCGATCCTGAATTCCACGGATTCACCGAGCGCATCGCCAGGCTCGGCGAGCAGACCGGCGAAGATACCACGAAATGGTCCGGCTATCTCCGCGCTCTTCAGGCCGCGCGCGCGCGTTTTCGCGAGCTTGGCTGCACGGCTACCGATCACGGCCATCCATCGGCGCAGACTGCCGACCTGTCTGCCAAAGAGGCCGAAGCACTCTACGGCAAAGTCATCGGCGGCAAAGCAACGGCCGCCGAGCAGGAGCTGTTCCGCGCGCAGATGCTCACCGAAATGGCGCGCATGAGCGTCGAAGACGGCCTTGTGATGCAGATTCACCCCGGCGCCGTGCGCAACCACAATAAAAAAATCTACGAGCGCTATGGGCGCGACATGGGCGCCGACATTCCCCGCGCCATCGACTACGTTGAGTCGCTGCGTCCGCTGCTCGACCGCTTCGGTAACGAGAACAGGCTCACCATCATCCTCTTCATGCTCGACGAGTCGACCATCAGCCGCGAACTGGCGCCTCTGGCCGGCCATTATCCCTGTCTGCGCCTCGGCCCGCCGTGGTGGTTCCACGACAGCCCCGAGGGCATGATGCGCTTCCGCGAATTGGCGACTGAGACCGCGGGTTTCTACAATACCGTAGGATTCAACGACGATACACGCGCGTTTCTGTCCATCCCCTCGCGGCACGACGTTGCCCGCCGCATCGACTGCGCCTTCCTGGCGCGGCTGGTCGCCGAGCAGCGGCTCGATGAGGATGAGGCCGTCGAACTCGCGCAGGACCTGGCCTACGGGCTGGCAAAGAAAGCTTACAAACTGTAGCGGAGCAGGCGGCGAATGGAAACCAGGACAGCAGAAACGCAGGCGGCGGCAGGTCCCACGCTCGCCCAACGAGCGGGCTACGTGCGCTGGACCATCTGCGCGTTCCTGTTTTTCGCCACCGTGATCGCCTACGTGGATCGCGGCGTCATCGCCTACCTTGAGAAGTTTCTTGAGGGCATCATCCCCGGACTGAACAGCGTCAAGTACGGGTACATTCTGGCAGCGTTTCAGGCCGCTTACGCCATCGGCATGGTCGTCGCCGGCGGCCTGACCGACAAGCTGGGAACGCGAAAGGCCTTCGCCATCGCAATCGGCCTGTGGAGCGTGGCCGCCATGCTGCCCGGCGCGGCGTTTTCCGTCATTACCTTCGGCGTCGCCATGTTCATGCTCGGCCTGGGCGAGGCGGCCAACTTCCCTGCCTGCATCAAGACGGTCGCCGAGTGGTTTCCCAAGCGCGAGCGCGCGTTAGCCACCGGCATCTTTAACTCCGGGGCCAATATCGGCAATATCGTGGTGCCGCTGATCGTTCCGG
>DATGLJ010000179.1:0-18552 GCA_035294185.1 Occallatibacter sp.
GATCCCCGCCGGACTGCTGCAGTCGATCGGCGTCGCGGGCTATGCCTGGACTCCGCATGGGCACTCCTCCGCAAAACCCATACCCGCAGGCGCAGCGATGCTCGTACACTTGTAGACACGGGCTCGTCTGGAGGCGTCGGCAATGGATCGCTACGTTGAACGGGTGGTAGACCTTACCGATCCGGAAGCGAATCAGATATTCAATCTCACGGTGGAGCAGGCGCGCGAACGTCTGCGCTCGGGCAGTTCGGATGCCGTGCGCGGGATTCACGGCTCATTTGCGCTTGTTGCGCGGGATGGCAAGACCGTGCGCATGGCGCGTTCGCTCGACCGGCCGATGCGCTACTTCCTCGCCAAGCGGCAGGAGGGACCGGTGCTGATCGTGTCGCCGCGCATTGACGCCATTTACAACTGGCTGAAGGCCGAGGGTCTTGAAGAGCAGTTCCATCCCAGCTATACGCGCATGGTGCCGGCCCATTACATTGTGGAGCTGCAACTGGTCGGCTGTCCGGACCCTGACCCGGTCTATACGCGATTTTTTACTCCGGTATCGGGCTCGCTGCCCGAGGACCTGGATCGGATAGGCGAAGCCTATATCGGCGCGCTGGTCGAAGAGATTTCGCAGTGGCTGCAACGCGTGCCGGATCGGGAGCCAGTCGGAGTCTGCTTTTCGGGCGGAATCGATAGCGGCAGCGTTTTCCTGGCGGCCTATTTTGCGATGCAGCGGCTGGGCATGAGCCCGAGCCGGCTGAAGGCCTTCGTGCTCGATCTGGGCCGGGGCCCTGATGTGGAGCAGGCGCGCGCCTTCCTCGATGCGCTGGGGCTTGGGCTGTTCCTCGAGCCTGTCGAAGCGGATGCCGCCGCTCTGAATATTGAGGAAACCATCCGCATCGTCGAAGACTACAAATCGCTGGATGTGCAATCGGCCGCGATGGCGGTCGCGCTGTGCCGCGGGATTCGCGAGCGCTACCCGAGTTGGAAGTATCTTCTCGATGGAGACGGCGGCGACGAGAACCTGAAGGACTATCCGATTGAGGAAAATCCGGAGCTGACGATCCGCAGCGTGGTGAACAATCCCATGCTTTACCAGGAGGGCTGGGGCGTAGGCAGGATCAAACACTCGTTGACATATAGCGGCGGGTTGAGCCGGTCGTATACCCGGACCTATGCTCCGGCCCGTCATTTCGGGTTTACGGGGTTCAGCCCATACACCCGGCCCAGCGTCATTGCGGTGGCGGAGGCAATTCCGTTCATCAGGCTCACCAACTACAGCGTGGAGAAGCTGTACGCGCTCAAAGGCGAGATCGTGTCGCGCGGAATCAGAGCGGTAACCGGGCTGGCCATGCCGGTCTTTCCGAAGCGGCGTTTTCAGCATGGGGCGATTGCCAGGGACGAGCTGCAAAGCCGGCTGCCCTGGCAGGAAGCCGAGTATCGGCGGAAGTTCCTCTCGCTCTATGCTTCCTAGCACGGTTTTTCCGAAGAGTCCGGCAGAGCGCGACCAGTGGATTCTGCGCCGGCGCAAGCAGCGCAACGCTGTAACTGCCGATGAGCCGTACGCCTGCTTTGCGGAAGAAGAATGCGGAGCGGATGGGCGGGTGGAGTGCGTGGCCACCGTCTTTCTGACGAACCGCGAGTGCCCGTTTCGCTGCACCATGTGCGATCTCTGGCGCAATACGCTGACGGAATCCGTGCCATCGGGAGCAATTCCGCAACAGATCGATATTGCCCTGAGCCGCCTGGGGCCTGCGCGTTCCGTGAAGCTGTATAACAGCGGAAGTTTTTTCGATCCACGCGCGATTCCGCCGGAGGACTACAAAGCGATCGCGGCGCGGCTGCAAGGATTTGAGCGCATCATCGTGGAATGTCATCCGGCGTTCGTGGGCGAGTTCTGCGTTGAGTTCCGCGACTTGCTTCAGGGGCGGCTGGAGGTGGCGATGGGACTGGAAACCGCTCACCGGGAAACGCTGGATAAGCTGAACAAGCGGATGACGCTGGAGCAGTTTCGCGCGGCTGCGAGTTTTTTGCTCAGCCGCGAAATCGATCTGCGCGTTTTTATTCTGGTGCAGCCGCCATTTATGAAAACGGAAGAGTCGCCGCGCTGGACGAGGCATTCCCTGGATTTCGCATTCGATTGCGGCGCGACGGCGGCGGCGCTGATTCCGACGCGAGGCGGCAATGGCGCGATGGAGGCGCTGGCCGAGGCCGGCATGTTCGCCGCTCCCGGGTTGAAAATGCTCGAGGATGCGGCGGAATACGGACTGGGACTGATGCGCGGCAGAGTCTTTGCCGATCTCTGGGAGCTGAATCGGGACAGGGAGTGCCCGCGCTGCTTCGATGCGCGCGTGCAGCGGCTGCGGCAGATGAATCTGCGGCAGGTTCTTGTCGATGCCGTGGATTGCGAGGCGTGCAGCGGAAGACATCAGGAGAGCGCTTGAAAGAACGCTTTGACATCGCGGTGGCCGGCTCGGGCTTTGCAGGATCGCTCATGGCGATGATCGCGCGGCAGCTCGGCCTGAGCGTGATTCTTCTCGAGCGCGGGCGGCATCCCCGCGTCGTCATCGGAGAATCTTCTACGCCTCTGTCGAATCTGCTGCTCGAGGAGCTGGCGGCGCGATACGGCCTTGCGAATCTCAGGACGCTTTGCAAATGGGGAAGCTGGCGGGAGAGCCATCCGGAGCTGGCCTGCGGACTGAAGAGAGGATTCAGCTTTTTCCATCATCCGCATGGACATGCGGGCCCGGTCGCGCGCGAGAATCAGCTTCTGGTCGCGGCCAGTCCTCATGACGCGATTGCCGATACGCATTGGTATCGCGCGGACTTCGATGCTTACCTGGTGGACGAGGCCCGGCGGCTTGGAACGGTCTATCTGGATGAAGTGGAGCTTCGTGAGTTTGCTGCAGGGGAGCAGGAATCACGCCTGACTGGCTCGCGCCATGGCCGCGAAATCGAAATTGCGGCCCGATTTGTAGTCGATGCAACGGGACCGCGCGGATTTCTCCATCGTGCTCTGGGACTGGGAGAGCTGGAACTTCCCTGCACTCCGGCCACATCGGCGCTGTACAGCCATTTTTCGGGAGTGCGCCGGCTTGAGGAGACCGCCGGCATCGCGCTTCCGGACGAGCCGCCGTATCCGGTCGATGATGCGGCAGTGCATCACGTGTTCGAGGGCGGGTGGGTCTGGGTGCTGCGCTTCTGCAACGGAGTAACCAGCGCCGGTATTGCCGCCGCGGAGCCGCTTGCACAGGAGCTGCGCCTGGCCGACGGCGACGAGGCATGGCAGCGGCTGCTGCGCCGCATCCCTGTTTTGCGCGAACAGTTTCTGGATGCGCGGGCGGTGCAGCCGTTCCGGTATATCCCGCGGCTGAGATTCCGCAGCGCGGCGATCGCCGGGCGGAACTGGGCGTTATTGCCCTCGGCCGCAGGCTTTGTCGATCCGCTGTTGTCGACCGGGTTCCCTCTGACGCTGCTGGGCGTAGAGCGGCTGGCCGGCATTTTTGAGCAGGATTGGGAATCGGAGAACCTCGCCGCCCGCCTCAATGAGTATGCGAGGAAAACCGATGAGGAACTGCTGGCAACAGATCGCCTGATCGGCGCGCTGTATGCAAATTTCGGAAATTTTCCTGTCTTTTCCGCTGTGTCTCTGCTCTATTTCGCGGCGGCCAGCTATGCGGAGGCTGCCCGGCGTCTGGGGCGGGCCTATCTGGCGTCATCCTTCCTTCTTCACGATCTGCCGCAGTTCGGGCCGGATTGCGCCCGGGTGTTGAGGCAAGCGCAAGCGGCGCACAGCGAAGCCGACCGCGAGACGGCGATCGGGGAGATTCGCCGCCTGATCGAGCCATTGGATGTCGCGGGGCTGACCGACATAGGGCGTCGCAACTGGTATCCGGCGGATGCCGAGGACCTGATGCGCGCATCCTGCAAACTGGGCGCGAGCCGCGAGGAGGTATTGCAGATGCTGCAGCGCTGCGGCTTCAGCGCGCCTGCCTGTTCACGGGCCTGACCGTGAATTGAATCGGCGTCGCAGCAACCATTCCGGCCCCTTCTTTGATAACGATGAACTGGTCGGGCTTGATACCGGCGAGGGTTTCTTTCTGGCCGCTCGGCCAGCGGATTTCAAGTTTGATTCTCCTGCCGGGATCGGGTTTGCCAAGGCCAAAAGTGAGCGGCAATTCGCTCTGCGAAAGATAGCTCGACCCGCTTTTCACCATGGCGCTCATGCGTTGGCCCGTGGAGGTTGTCAGAGTAACCTGGGCTCCGATTGCATCGCGATTCGAGCGCGCGCCAATCAGCCTCACGCGGAGCATGTCGTTCCGGTTGGCGCCGTCGTTGCGCAGCAGGCGCGCTGGTCCGTTGCTGGTCGTAAGGACCAGATCCAGATCGCCGTCATTATCGATATCGGCATAGGCTGCGCCGCGTCCCACGACCGGCTCCCGGAATGCCGAGCCGACTTTGGCGGAGACGTCCTCGAACTTTCCGTGGCCGAGATTGCGAAACAGCAGCGGCGGCTCGGCGTAGGAGAGCGAGGGCTGCACAACGCGGATATCGTCGGCGACGTGCCCGTTGAGGGCGAAGATATCGAGGAGTCCGTCGAGGTCGTAGTCGAAGAAGAAGGTTCCGAATGTCAGCGACTTTGCGGATGGAAGCTCAATGCCGGCGATTGAGGAGTCATCGGTAAAAAGGCCGTCGCCCTCGTTGTGGTAGAGAGCCATGCTCTCATTGGCGAAGTTGCCGATCACCAGACTCTGGCGCCCGGAGTTGTCGTAGTCTGCGGCATCGGTTCCCATCCCTGCCCGCGCCTTGCCCGCGTCGCTGTAGGCAACGCCGGCCGCCGCGCCGGTTTCGGTGAAGGTCCCGTTATGGTTGTTGCGGTAAAGCTTGTTGGGCTGCGTGTCATTGGTGATCAGAAGATCCATCCAGCCGTCGTTGTCGTAATCGATGAGGGCGATGCCCAGAGCTTTGTCCGTTGGATCGTGGAGACCGGCCGCGGTTGTTACGTCTTTGAAGCGTCCGTGGCCCAGGTTGCGGTAGAGCGTGATGCTTTCGCCTTTGTAGAGTTCCGGGGTGCAGTACGACTTGTGAATTTCATCGAGCGAGCAGAACTTGTCCGTGGCGATGGACCAGTCAACATAGTGATCGACTGCAAGGTCGAGCATTCCGTCGTTGTCGAAGTCGAACCACGCCGCGCTGGTCGAAAATCCGGAGGAACCTACGCCGGCCTGTGCCGTTACGTCTGCGAATCGTCCATTGCCGAGATTGCGGAAAAGGCGGTTGCGATCGAGAGCCGTAACGTAGATGTCGTCGTAGCCGTCGTTATCAAAATCGCCTACGGCGCAGCCCATCCCATACATTTCTACCGCAAGGCCGGCCCGGGCGGTCACATCGGTAAAGGTTCCGTCGTGGTTGTTGTGATAGAGAGCCGGGTAGGACTTATGAGTCCTGTGGCCGGGCCAATCCATCGAGTTGACGAAGAAAATGTCCTGCCAGCCGTCGTTATCGTAGTCGATGAAGCAGACGCCGCTTCCCATGGTTTCGGGAAGGTACTTCTTTCCGAAAGCTCCGCTGTTGCGGGCAAAACGAATGCCTGCCTGTGCGGTGATGTCAGTGAATCGAACAGGGCCCGACGGGCGATTCCTGTCCGGAGCAGAGTAGCCGGCAGGCGCGGCGGCTCGCGCCGGGGAAGACGCCTGCGTTACGCCGGAAGGCTGTTCCGTGGGAGCCTGTTTCGACTTGCAGCCGCCCATCGGCGCAAGCGCAATGAGCATGACGCAGGAGGCGGCTTTCCGGGACCGGCTGATCAAGGATGCTCCTTCAGTGCGAAGATTGCTGCGGCGCGCCGCAGGCGGCTGCAAGAGCCCGGGCTTCGACCGGCGCTGGCCCGGCCCGGCGGGAGTCGAGCCACATCTCGACGAGCATTGCGATGGGGCCGACCCAGAACAGGGCGTAAAGCTCGGCATAGATGCTCTGCTCGAGGCGGAAAAGCATCTCGAGAAGCGCAACCAGAAACGCCACGAGGCACTGACCCTTTTTCGATCTCACGGTGGTTTTGGGATCGGTAATCATGAAGAAGATGAAGAGCTGATACTCTGGCCCCGTGATGGGGGAGACCTCCGCGAGCCATGGCTCGTGAATGATCCGCGAACGGATGACGGCCAGAATCAGGAACGAAATTGCATAGGTCGCGCTGATGTGAAAGCGGCGCAGCCGCCAGATGATGATCGAGCCGAGCGCCCAGATGGCAACCATCGACGCCATGTTGTTGCCCCATTGAATGCTGAGCATCGCTGTGCTGGCCGGCAACAGGAAGAGCACCGTGCTGATCCCGAAGTTGGAGGGATTCCAGAGATGACGGTTCCGGCAGCGCAGCACGTACTTCGATGTGATGGCGAGCGCCGCCGCCACCGCGAAGGGCCAGAAGGCCGGCGAGCGCACGAGGATGCCGACGCTGATTCCGGTGATGTATGCGCTGGCCACGTTCGGCCATTTGCCGAAAAAGATGCGTCCGAGGACCAGTTCCGTGGCGATGGATGTTCCGATGGCCAGCAGAGTCCGTTCATAGCTCTCCAGAATCCCGTACGAGAACTGCCCGGCAAGCAGGATCAGCGTAATGAAGACCGGAGGCGCATAGCGGTTATCGAGCAGGCGCCACCTGCTCGATTCGGACGTACCGGGCAGCTTCGGCGGCGGGATGGCGATGGACTGGCTCATTGCTCCTCCCTGATCCGATACAGGCGGTCCGGACTGAGATGATCGAGCGTCTGAATGGTTCCGGATGGCCAGTGGATGACGGCCTTCTCAAGATGCGGGCTTTTGCCGAGGCCGAAGTGCAGGCGGAGGTCGTTTTGCGCGGCAAATCCCGTGCCTGCCGCAACCTGCTGAAGCTGCTGCCTGCCGTCCCAGTAGAGCATAACTTCGGCGCCGATAGCGTCCCGGTTGCTTCTGGTCCCTTCGAGCTGGAACTCGATCCATTTCTCAGCCGGGTCGACATGATTCCTGTAGATCAGCAGCGGGCCGTTTTGGTTTGCGACGACCGCATCGAGCGTTCCGTTGTTCCAGAGATCTCCGAGAGCGACTGCGCGTCCGTCGTGCGTGTCGGTTACGCCGACGTTGCGCGCAACGTCCTCGAACTGGCCCGCGCCGTCGTTGATCCACACCCGCTTCTGCTGATAACCCGAGAGGCTGCGGCCATCGAACGCCGGCCAGTTGCGGGCGTCTCCGATGATGGCGCTGTTGCCGGCGGCCACTTTGGCGAAATCGTACCAGTAGCTTCGATTGCGATCGAGCGAGATGTAGCCGTTGGTGAGAAAGAGATCGATGTTGCCATCGTTATTCAAATCGCCGAACTGTGCGCCGAAGCTCCAGCCGCCCAGTTCCACGCCCAGCGCGCTCGCCATATTGGAATAGCGCAGCGAGGCGCCCGAGGCGCCATCCTCGGGCACCCAGAGATTGTTGCCCTGGATCAGGACTCCGGGCTCGGAGATATTGGAAACGTAGATGGCGAATCTCCCCTGGTTGAAGATATCGCCAAAGGCGACGTTCATGCCGCTCTTCGGCGAGAAGCCTATGCCGGCCTGCTTGCCGATTTCGCGAAAGCGCCGGCCATCGTTGACATACAGCTCGGATACGCCGTAGTCGTTCGCGATGAACAGGTCAGGGCGGCCGCTTCCGGTAAGGTCGGCTGCTCCGGAGGCAAGCGCCCAGCGGCGGCTCCTGATGCCGAGCTTCTCGCCGACCTCCTCGAACCTGCCGTTGCCGAGATTATGGAAGAGATACTTGCGGCCGCCGTTCTCGGCATACTCGAAGCTCTCGGGCATGATCTTTGTGGTCTTCAGGTGCCAGAGGTCGATGTTTTCGTTGTAGTAGCCGCCGACAAAGAGGTCGAGCTTTCCGTCGCCGTCGTAATCGAACCAGAGAGCGGTGCTGGCGTTCATCCAGCGGGGAAGCCCCGCCTGCGCGGAAACATCGGTAAATCCTCGTCCCCGGTCGTTGTGGAAGAGCATAGGCCTTCCCCACTTGATGAGAAAAAGATCGGGGTAACCGTCGTTGTCGTAGTCGCCCCACACCGAGCCCATCGATACGCCGTCTCCGGCCTGGTTGACGTTGGCGACTCCCAGTTGCGCGGCGACATCGGTGAACGTACCGTCGTGGTTGTTGCGGTAGAGGGCGTTCATGCTGCCCTCGCGGCTATTGGTTACATACAAGTCCGGCCAGCCATCGCGGTTGTAATCCACAATTGCAACCGACGCGCCCATCGATGCCACTTCGGGCATGATGGGCGCAAGCCGCCGGTCGAGCACCGGGGCCTGATGAACGAAATCGACTCCCGATTGCCTGGAATCTTCCGTGAGATAAAAACCATACCTGTCCAGCGCCGCCTTCTCGCCGCCTTCCGCCGCGGCGTCGTGCTGCGACGACCTGCGGGCAAGAAAAAACGGGACCGCAATCAGTCCGGCGAAGAACAGATAGAGAAAGGCTCGTGCGATGGGTCCGCGCGTCATTGGCTGGATGAACTCCGCAATACTCTTTCGAAGCTGTCCGGCGCTACGTAGCGCGTCTGATACGTCTGCCAGTCTTCGGGATGGCGGCGATACGGCCATTCATCTTCCAGGGGGCCGGGCGGCGTGTCGTAGATGCGGCGGGCGTGATACGGCAACGGCCGCACTGTCGCCGAATCCGCCGAATTGTAATCGCCATCCTTTACCCACCCGTCACCGGCCAGAACGTAATCGCGCACCCAGCCCGAAGGGGGCGGCGCGGGCGCAGAAAACCGCAGCGCCAGTTCATCACCGGCATTCATGATCACGTAGCGGTCGTCGATGCTGCCGAGCAGGGGACGGACATCGCCGAAGCGCGTGTAGTAGCCGCTCAGGTCGCGCCAGATTTGCGTGCTGGCCATCAGGCGGTTGTAGTCGGGGATCTCCGGCGACGACGCGCCGGTCTTCTGGATGATGGAGTAGCCGCGATAGTGCAGGTCCGCGTAGGCGGGAGCCAGATGCCTGATCTTCAGCGGCGTATTGGGCAATCCCTGCGCCCACTGAATCTGGTCCCAGTAAATCTCGAGGTTGGTGCCGAGACGGATGCGCTTCGCCGCGCCGCCATGGAAGACGCCGGTAAGGTCAATCAGGCATGTTTTGTTGCGTCCGGCCGGAAACCCAAGATTCGATCGGACCACATGCCATGCGCCGCGCGCGTCCTGTACCGAGAGACTCAGGGGTTTCGGCGGCTCGCCATGCCCTTGCGCGAGCGCAACATTGACGGTCGAGTCGGAGGGATGCAGCCAGCCTTTGGCGATCAGATAAAGCGGGCCGGATGCGGGAGCGCCGGAGCCGAGATCGATCTCGATGTAATGATCGCGGGCAACTCCCTGGTATTGGCCGAGTGCGAAGCTGTCGACATACCTGCCGTCGAGAGAACGCAGGGTTTCTGTTACATCGTTCCCATTCTCATCGGTGGCCCTGGCGATGGCGTGCGGCATGGCGGTCGCAGTTACGGCAAGCTTGACCGGCGGAACAGCATAACGTTCGTCGGTGAAGATTGCGGTGCCCTGCGGATGATCGACAACCATGAGCGAAAGGTAATCGTAATAATAGGTCTCCCATAACTCGCCCGTGATGCGCAGGTCGTAATATCCATTGCGCGGAACCAGCTCGTCGCCCGGGATCTTGTACCACTCCGTAGTAGCGGCAATGGCGGCGGTGCCGATGTTGTCGATGCGCAGGCCGATGGCCGAACCCCAGGGAACGGTGTCCATGACAAAGCGCATCTGCCGGCCGTTCCATGCGAAGAGGAACGGGCAGGAGCCTTTAAGGCGCTGCTCGGTAAGCACCTCCTGGTCCGCGCGGAGAGCGAACTCGGCGCTCACTGTGCCGTTCGGCCAGACGATGCGCGCCACGTCGGTTTGCGCATGTTCGCCCAGGCCGAAATGCAGCTGCGGGCCTGTGATGGGAAGCTTCTGGGTCAGCAGCGCGGAGCGAATCTCGACTTCGCCGCCGATGCCGAACGAATTTACGCGCTGATCGCCGGTGGCCTGCCTGGCGCGCGGACGGATGGTCTGCCAGTGGTAGTTCTTCGAGCCGCGGTTCAGGGCCTGGCGCGGCTCGCCATCGGATGTAAGGCCGAGCAGTGCGAGCCTGCCGCCGCCGTCGATGTCGGCGAGATCGAAAACCGCCGGCGGACCGACGGGCCCATCGATCAGGTTGAATTTTCCCGACGGATCTGCGAGCCACACGAAAGCGCCTGCGGTGCGGTCTGCGGAGGGCGCAGTCTCTCCGAGCACAAGGTCAATGGCGCCGTTGTTGTCGACGTCGGCCGCATGAAGGCGGACATCGCCGCTCAGAGTGGCGGCCGGATCGGGAACATCGCCAAGATGCGCCGGGGTCCAGCCCTGTCCGCCGGCGTAGGAGAGGCTCGCGATGGCGCCGCCGGGCAAAACGCACACCAGATCCAGCAGGCCGTCGCCGTTCACGTCCGCCGCGGCAATCGCCCGGGGAGAAGCGAAGGCGGCAGGCACAGGCGCTTCCGCGAATCGCCCGGAGCGCTGGTTCAGAAAAACATGCAGATGGCCCGCTCCATCGAGCAGCGCGGCGTCCGGGCTGCCGTCGCCATTGAAATCAGCCCACACAAACTGCCGTATGCCGGAAACTCCTGCAAACGGATGGATAGGAGAAAAGGTTCCGTCTCCGTTGTTGCGCAGTACGGTTGGCAGGCCCGCTGTCTGTCCCAGAACGATGTCCAGATCGCCGTCGGCTTCGATATCGACAGCCCACGCTCCGCTATAGGCTGCGTTGAGAAGCGATTTGGGCAGGCGGGTTTTTGCCGTCGCATCTGTGAAGGCCGTGGGGCTCTGCTGAACCATCATGCGGATGCCGCCGGCTCCTGCCAGCACCAGATCGGTTTTGAAATCGTAGTTGATGTCGGCGGCCACGATGCCTTCCGGCGTTGGAGCGACAGCCGAAGCTCCGCCGGGAAAAGCAAAGCCGGCTCCGGTCGCCAGCCGCACCTGATGCCCATTGGCGGCGACGACCGTGGGCGCGCCCTCGCCGGAAAGCGAGAGCGAACCGATCCAGCTCCAATGCTCGCCCCCGAGCGCCGGTACGGGCTGCGCGCGGAAACGGATCGCGGTATCGGCGGCCGCAGGCTTCGAAGACGGCGAGGGAAGGCGCAGAAATTCCGTGAAGGGCTGCGCTTCGCCGCTCTCTGCCGGCCTGATTTCGGCCAGGCTGTTGCGGAATGCCGGCACGCGCATCAGAACATTCCGCAGGAACACGCTGCGCAGGGCCGCAGCTGCCGGCGGCGCCGCCGCAAGCGCCGCGAGTTGCCGGCTGGCTTCTGCCGGCCAGCCGGAGCTCTGGGCGGCGATGCGCTGGATCGCAGAGCGCAGCGTCGCCGAGTCTCCACGCCTGGCCGAGATGCGGCTTAACTCGACAAGCGCGGCAAGATTATCGGGCCGGATGGCGAGAATCTGCTGGATCAGGCTCTGAAACTGATCCTCGCTGCCCGCGCCGCCCTGCCGCTCGACGGCAAGCGCGAGCGCATAGATCGCGCGGGGATTTTGGGGATCGAGCCGCACCGCTTTGCGGTAATCGTCAATCGCCGCCTGGGAATCGCCGCGTGCGCTGTCGAGAAGACCGAGGAGAAAGTAGATTCTGCCGTTGTGCGGAGCCAGCTTCAGAGCGCGGCTGAAACGGTCCTCCGCGGGGTCGAAGTTGCGCTGGCGCAGGGCGAGGATCCCCCAGTCCGCCCATGCGGCGGGCTCGCCGGGAGCGATCTGCGTGGCTTGCTGCAGGCTCGCATCCGCGAGGACATCGTTGCCGACCTGCAGCGCCGACAGCCCGACATAAAAGGCCGAAACAAGCTGCTCGTACGCCTTCGACGACGGAGAGGGAAGACCGGAGCGCCAGCGGCACCCGCCAAGCGGCAAAGCTGCCGCTGCAAAAAGAACGATCGCGGCCGTTCTGGCTCGTTGCATCCGGTTGCGGAGACTGCTATTCATATCAGGACCGGCACGAAAAGGCCGCAGAATCCGCGGAACTCGGTCGAATGCGCAGAAGCGCCACCCGGCCGCGAAAGCCTCTTGCGAACTCCCGGCGTTGCGAGAACCAGTCTATCGCCACAGAGGAGGCTTGAGCAGCAGATCGGACGATCCTTTCCGGCAGGCTGAGCAGCTTTTTTGCGCGCCTGGATTGCGCGCTCAGTCCAGGTGGAAGAAGATTTCAAACTTTAGGATGAGGCGCAAATGGCTGCGATCTGTCTAGACTTGCCACGGTCGAATTCTGAGCTTCTTTACGCTGTTCAAAACGGTCCCGGGGCCTGCGGGGTCTCTAACGGATAAAGCATCTTGAAATCGCGCGCCTGGCTGCAATCCGCCATCTTTATTCTCCTGCTGCTGGGAGCCTGGCAGCTTGCGATTGTCCTGCACCCGCAGCAACTGCTGCCCGGTCCCTGGAAGACGGCGCTTGGCATCGTCTATCTGTTTCCGCATGGGCTGATTGTCAAATACATCGTGGCGTCGGTGTTTCGCGTTACCTGGGGATTCAGCCTCGCGGTTCTCGCAGCCGTGCCGCTGGGGCTTGCGGCCGGCTGGTACCGGCGTTTGGAAATGGCACTGAACCCGATCCTGCAGATACTCCGCCCCATCTCGCCGCTGGCCTGGATACCCATTGCCATTCTCTGGTTCGGCGTCGGCGACCTGGCTGCGGTTTTCCTGATCTTCGTCGGCTGTTTTCTGCCGCTGCTGCTCACAGTCATCGATGCAGTGCGCAGCGTTCCCGCCGTGTACGTCGATGCCGGGCGCAACTTCGGACTGCGGCCGGTGGAGCTGATGCGGAGAATCCTCTATCCGGCGATTGTTCCGCGTCTGATGACAGGCCTGCGCATCACGCTTGGCATCGCCTGGCTGGTCGTGGTGGCGGCCGAAATGATTGCGGTCAACTCCGGACTCGGCTTCCTGATCGTCGACGCCCGCAACGCGGGCAATCGGTATGACCTTGTGGTGGCCGGCATGGTCATCATCGGCGTGGTAGGACTTTTGCTCGATAACGGGGTCCGCTCGCTGGAGCGCTCGGATGCGCTCCGCTGGGGTTTTGAGGAGAAACGCTAATGTCAGCGCCTGCGAAAACAGAAACGGCTGCCGCCGCTGTCGAGGTCCCGGGACCGGCGCTTCCAGTCAAGCTCCGGACCGAAAACGTGGGCATGACCTTCCTGCGCGATGGCAAAGCCCTGCCGGTTCTCGAGAACATCGATCTGGAAGTTTACGATGGCGAATTCGTATGCCTGCTGGGACCCTCGGGCTGCGGAAAATCCACGCTGCTCAGCGCCATGGCTGGTTTCCTGAGGCCCACTGGCGGAGCCATCCGCATCGACGGAGAGATTGTGCGCGGTCCCGACCCCCGCCGCATCTTCGTCTTCCAGGAGCGCGGTGTTTTTCCGTGGCTCACAGTCGAGGGAAACATCGGTTTTGGCCTGCGCAGGCTCCCGGCCAGGGAACGCGCCGAGCGCGTTGAGCGCTACATCCGGATGGTCGGGCTGGAGGGCTTCGAGAAATCGTACCCGCATGAGCTTTCGGGCGGCATGAAACAGCGGGTCGAGGTTGCGCGGGCGCTGGCGGTCAATCCCGACGTAATGTTTCTTGACGAACCCTTCGGCGCGCTGGATTCCATCACCCGGATGATCATGCGCGGCGAACTGCTGCGCATCTGGCAGGCTGAGCGCAAGACGATTCTTTTCGTGACGCACGACATCGACGAAGCCGTCCAACTGGCCGATCGCGTCGTGGTCATGAGCGCCCGCCCCGGCCGCATCCAGCAGATTGTCTCCATCGATATTCCGCATCCGCGCGACATCAGTTCGCCGCGTTATCTCGAGCTGCGCGACGGCATCCTCGGCCAGATTGGACTGGCGCACAGACTATGAGCAACTCCGGCGGCATAAACAAAATCGAACGCTGGCTCTGGCCCATCCTGGCCGCGGCGCTGCTGCTGATTCTGTGGCGGAGCGCAGTGCTCTGGACAGGCACGCGGGTTTTCCCGTCGCCGTATGAGGTCGAGCGAGGTCTGGCTCAACTGGTCGAAGGGGGCATCCTCTGGCGCGACATCGTCGATTCCCTGCGCCGCGTCGCAATCGGCTATTTGGCCGCGCTTTGTCTCGGCATCCCACTCGGCCTGCTCTTTGGCTGGTATCCGGCGCTGAACCGGATCGTCAATCCGGTCGTTCAGCTTCTTCGTCCTATCAGCCCGATCGCCTGGATTCCCGTTGCCATTGTTTTCTTTGGCGTGGGCGACGATGCGGCCATCTTCCTCGTTTTTCTCGGCGCTTTTTTCCCGATTGTCGTCACCTGCGTGGATGCGGTGGCCAATGTGCCGCTCATTTACCGCCGGGCGGGCGGAAACTTCGGGCTTACGCCGCCCCAGCTCCTGGCGCGAGTTGTGTTCCCGGCGGCCCTGCCCCGGATTCTGGTGGGCCTGCGCATCGCTCTGGGCATTGGCTGGCTGGTTGTGGTGGCGGGCGAAATGATCGCCGTCGATTCTGGACTGGGCTATCTCATCATCGATTCGCGCAACTCGGGGAAGCGTTACGACCTGGTGGTCGGAGCCATGCTTCTGATCGGCGTGATCGGCCTGATCCTCGACGCGCTGTTCCGCCGGCTGGAGACCATCAAACCTGTTCGTTGGGGGTTCCGCAATGAATCTTAGCAGCGTCGTCCGCGTGCGGTCCTGGAGCCTCGGCGTCAAGGCGACTGCCTGCGCCGTCCTCTGGCTGATTGCCGTCTCCGGCCTGCACGGCTGGCTGAACGTCAACTGGTCCGCCGTGCTCAACGGTTATCTGCCGCCCGCCAAACGGAAAATTATCGTCGGATACATCCCGGTAACCTGCCAGCTCACCTGCCCGGTCACAGACTACATTTCCAGATACTCGGAAAGCGGCGAGATGTTCCTGCCGCGCATGTTCCAGGGCTTTCCGGAGCTGAAGGAAGCGCTCATTGCCAACAAGATTCAGGCGGCGTTCATCGTTGCGCCGATGGCCATTGCGCTGGCGGCTCAGGGCGTGCCCATTAAGGTTGTTTATCTCGGCCATCGCAACGGCAGCGCCGTGGTTGTGCGCAAGGATGGTCCGATCACAAACTTCGGCCAGCTGCGCGGCAAAACCATCGCCATCCCCAGCCGGTTCTCCGACGAGCGGCTTCTGCTCTTTCGAGCCATGCAGGATTACGGCATGAAACCCGACTCGCTGAAGATGGTTGAGATGGCGCCGCCCGATGTTTCGGGCGCGCTGGAAGCCAAAGCCATCGATGCTTTCGTGATGGGCGAGCCCTTTCCGTCGCAGGCGGAAATGGGAGGCTACGGCCGCATTCTCTTCTATGCCGACAAGTACTGGCCCAACTATATGTCGTGCATTCTGGTGGCGCGGGAGGATCTGATCCAGAATCGGCCGCAGGTCGTCCAGGTGCTGGTGGACGGCATTGCGCGCTCCGGCCTCTGGCTGGACGCCAGCCTGCCGCATCGCATCGATGCCGCGGATTTCGTCGGACGCTATTACTACAACCAGAAGCCGGAGCTGCTGCGCTGGGCGCTGACCAAGCCGATGTCGCGCATCCGCTACAACCTGCTCGAACCGCGGAAGGACGACTTCGACCAGGTGCGGGACATGATGATCCAGACCGGCGTGCTCAACGTGAAGATCCCATTCAGTGCCTACACGGATCTCCGCTTTGCCGATCACGCCACCATCGAAACGGCCTGGAAATACGAACCCGGCGCCGGCGTCGCCAGATAATTCCCCACATTTCAAGGAGGTTTCCATGATTCGCAGGCAATTTATCAAACTCGCGGCACTGACCGGAGCCACCGGTTTTGCCTCCATCGGGGCGATGGAAGCGCTCCGCCAGGCCCCGGCGTCCGCGGCAGGCGAAGAACCGCTTCGGACCGTCACATGGCGCGTACGCGGATTTACCTGTGCAACCTGCGCTGTCGGGCTTAAAACGCTGCTGAGCAAAAAAGAAGGGGTGATTGCGGCCAGCGCAGCCTATCCGCAAGGTACGGTTACGATCCGATACCGTTCCGACCTTGTGCGTCCGGATGCGCTTCGCTCGGCAATCGCAGAACTCGGTTTTTCAGTCGACGATCAAGAGGGCTGAACCGGGAGCCGGGGGATTTTTCGATGCGCCAGTCTTACTCGCAGCTTGCTGAGACTCTCGCCGGCAATCTTCGGCTCGCCCAGCCGCCTGTGGCCGTCTCTTTCCCGGATGAGGTTCCTGCATCGCTGCCGGCGCATAAAGGCCGTGCGCCGGCCGGATGCCGGTTCTGGCGGGAAGCCGCAGCCGCGCCCTTTGCCACCTCATCCGGCGACCATGCACTTTGCGCCGTCGGCAGCTATACCCATAACTTCGAATTGCCGGCGGCGGAGCAGGGCGAGCTACAGGAGTCGCTTACCATCTTTGGCAGCCTCGGCTATGTCACGCCCGAGGATCTGCCGTTAATCCCTGTCCTCAACAGGCGTCCGAAGCACGTCGTTTATGCGCCTCTTGCGCAGTCGCTGCTTCCTCCGGAGGTTGTTCTTCTGTTTTGCGATGCCAGCCAGGCCCTGATCGTTGCCGAAGCCGTGCAGCAGGTCGAGCATCGGCACCCGCCCGCTCTGGGACGCCCGGCCTGCGCGGTCATTGCCCAGGTCGCCAACTCCGGGCTGGCCGCGCTGAGTCTGGGCTGCTGCGGGGCTCGCGCTTATGTGGACGCATTCGCCGCCGATCTCGTTCTTTGCGCGCTTCCCGGAGCCGGCCTTGCTGCCTATGTTCAGCGCATCGTCCGGCTGACGGCCGCCAACTCGATCCTGTCGCGTTTTCATCATCGGCGCAGCCAGGAGATCGCCGCCGGCGCCAGGCCAACGGTAAAGGAGTCTCTTGCCCGCATCGGTCCGCAGTGATGCGAAAAGCAGCGGCCGCCATGGGAGCGGCGCGATGGCGGTCGCATTGGTCTGGCGTTGACCTCAGCCGCGCGCCGCTACAATTGCGCGCTGCGGTTGCCGCTGATCAGCCGGACAAGCCATGTGAGGATGATGGCGCCGATCACTGCGATGACGATGCTCGCGATCAGCCCATGCTCGCCTATCCCGCCAAGGCCGATGGTTCTGGCAAGAAAGCCTCCGATCAGCGCGCCGATCAGGCCTACCACCATATCCATGAAAAAACCGAAACCCGACCCCTTCATGATCTTGCCTGTAAGCCATCCGGCAATAATTCCGATGACGATCCAGGCGATGATGCCATGTCCGCCCATGCGAATCTCCTTCCTCTGGAAGATGGTATGCCCATTTCAATCGCCGCGCCAGATTTCATTCGCAGCGAGGTTCGACCGGTGGAAGCGATGCGATCTCCGCGCGCATCCGCGCCTTCCGGAAGGCGCGCGGCAAAGACGGTCTCAGGCAGCCGCTTCTCCGGAAATCGCCGGCGCCTGCCCATTGCCTGAGCGCGGCCATGTTTCTTCCGGGCTGCATGAGAGCAGCGGCAGCCCTCTGCCGAGCACGTAGCGCAGCCACGCTCCGCAGATCTGCGAGGTGACGATTGCCGTAATCACCAGCGCCGTATAAAACGCCGCGTTGATCAGCTTTGCCTCATAGGCCACGCTGGCCAGTACGATGCCGGGCCCGCCGCGCGCGTTGGTAGCGATGGCGATGTTCGCCATATCCAGCCCGCGAAAACCGCTCATTCGCGCCGCCAGCGTCTTGGTTGTAATGGCGATTGCCGAAGACGCAAAGAAGAAAATCAGCAGAACAGCCCAGGAGAATTCGCGTCCGAAGACCAGCTTGTAGCCCACGAGGCCGAAGTAGATCGGCACAAACACGCCGAAGGAAACCTTGGCGATGGCCGCCAGCGGTTCGGCCAGCCGCTCGCGCTCCGTGCCGCGGATGCCGCCGGCAACCCCGTAGCCTGCCAGCAGCGCCGCGAACTGCAGGTTGACGTCGGCGGCCGCGGCGATCGCGCAGTAGGCCATGAGCACAAAGACGATGTAGCCGATCTGCGAGGCATTGTTCAGCAGATTCCAGCGCGCCCTTCCCAGCCGGCGCAGCATCATGGGCATCAGCCCCATGGCGACGACCATGTAAGCGAAGGTGCCGGCCACATGCGCAGCCACAGCGCCGTCCGGATGCCGGCCGGCGGGCGGCTCTGTCTTCGACATTGCCATGACGAAGGCCAGCACAACCCACAACGCGATGTCTTCGAGCACTGCATAGCCGAGCAGCAGGCTGGCAAAGCGTGTGCGCATGATCCCCAGGTCCCAGAAGATGCGCGAGATCACGGGAATCGACGTGACCGATGTGCCGATGGCCACAATCAGCAGTGTTCCCGAGGGCCGGCCCAGCGGCCCGGTGAGCTGCGCCAGCGGGATGAGACCCAGCGCCCCGATCCCCAGCACTAAAAGAAAGCTGCCGATATCGGAGACTGCAATCAGCAGGATCGTTTTGGCGCGGTTTTCGCCGGCCAGCAACCGCCGCGTCTCCGCGCCGGAGCAGAACATCAGCAGGATGAGGCCGAGCTGATAGAGAAATCCCATCACGGCGCTGGCG
>DATGLJ010000180.1:0-4227 GCA_035294185.1 Occallatibacter sp.
GTCCTTCTGTGTGGGATCGCTCAGTCTGATCATCGTTCACAGCATTGTCCGCAAACAGATCAGCAGCGGCATCTCGGCCGATCTCCAGCGTTCCATCGCCACATTTCGCAATCTGCAGGCGCGGCAGCAGCAAACGCTGCAGCATGAAGTGTCCCTGCTGGCGGCGCTTCCCGTTCTCAAATCGTTGATGACTACTGCGGACCCGCGCACCATTCGCGACGGAGCGGCTGGCTTCTCGGCGCTGAGCGGCGGCGACCTGTTCGCCCTCGCCGGCGCCGACGGGCGCGCCATTGCGGTGTTCGCCAGCGGAAGCGGCCCCGGCGCGGGAGAGCGCCAGGAGCCCATTCCGCCGGCCAGCTTTTTTCAGGAGCAGCCGCATTATCTCGTGTACGAGGGCACTCTGTATGCGGTCGCCTCGCACCTTCTGTATTTTGGACCCGAAGGCACTGGGACCGAACTCGGCTACGTCCTGCTCGGTTATGCGGTCAACAACCGCGTAGCAGTGGAAGTGGGCCAGGATGCCGCCGCCGAGGTTGCGTTCTACGCGGCGGGCGCCATTCAGGCCACAACCCTGCTCGGCGCCGCGCGGACGGCACTGGCCGAGCAGATTGCGCCGCTGCTGAAAAACGGCAGCAGAGGGCAGGATCTCTGGTTGGGAAGGGAACATTTTGTAGGCGCGGCCACGCAACTGGCCAGAGCCGGGGGGCCGGCGGATTCCGGCGCCGAGCTCATCGTTCTCAAGTCCTGGGATCAGGCAAGCAGCTATCTCACGCGTCTCAATCGGTTATTGCTGGCGTGGGGCGCGGTGCTGCTCGCCGTGAGCGCGCTGCTGGCCATGCTGCTTGCCGCCACCATCACCAGGCCGCTGGATCGGCTCGTCGCGGGCACACGCGCGCTCGGCTCCGGCAATTTCGATTACCATCTCCGCCGCGCCGGCGTACAGGAGATCCGCGAGCTTGGCGACGCCTTCGATCTGATGCGGCGGCGGCTGCGGAACCTCCAGGAAAAAGTGGTGGCGGCCGAGAGGCTGGCGACCATCGGGCAGATGGCGAATTCCATATCCCATGACCTGCGGCATTACCTTTCCGCGGTTTACGCCAATGCAGAGTTTCTCGGTTACGACGCCACCGGTATGCAGGAGCGCATGGAATTGCTGGACGAGATCCGCAAAGGCGTGCGCGGCATGACCGATCTCATCGAATCTCTCCTGCTCTTCAGCCGCACGGGGAAATCGCTGCAGCCGGGGTGGGAGTCGCTCGCGTCGCTCGTGGCCCGGTCAGTCGCTCTGGTGCGCGCGAATCCCGATGCGCGCGGCGTGGAGTTCGTCGTGGAACCCATGCCGCACTTCGACGTTTGGGTGGACACGCTCAAGGTCGAGCGCGCGCTCAGCAATCTCGTCCTGAATGGCTGCCAGGCGGCGCGCCAGGGGCTCGGACCGCCCCAAGTGCGCCTTTCCTGTACCGTGGACACCGTTTGGATTTCTTTGCGCATCGCCGACAACGGTCCCGGCGTGCCGGAGGCGGTTCGCGCCGCGCTGTTTCAGCCCTTTGTCAGCCACGGAAAGACAATCGGCATGGGACTCGGACTGGCGCTGGCGCAAAAGATCGCGCAGGAACACGGTGGGAACGTGAAACTCGAAGAATCGCGGCCTGGACATACTATCTTCACAATGACGCTCGCAAAAGAGCAGCCCAGGGAATTGGCTGCCATAGAGGAAGCAGCGGCGCATAGCCCAGCCCCCATTGAGTGAATCCGCAATGATCGCGACGGGCGGCCGCAATATCTGAAGGGAAAAAATATCATGACGCGCAAAGCCGAGCGGAAACTCCACTTCGTCCTGGTGGCTCTCGTTCTTACTGCAGCGATGGCGCCCCTCATTGCGCAGCAGACGGCCAATGCGGTAGAGAGCCCGCCGGGCATCGCGGAACTTGAAAAACATATTGACGACATGAACGCTCGGATCGACAAGTTGAGCCAGGAACTGATCGATTCGCGGAACGAAGTGCAGACGATGCACGCGGAACTTGCGCAGCTTCGCCGCCAACTGGATGAGAAGGATGCTACCGGTACCGACGCCATGGTCTCGGCGCTGCGCTCCAGCGTCGAGCAGTTGAAGGAATCCTCGGATGTTCTGCAGGAAGAGGTAAAGCAGCACGACCAGACAAAAGTGGAAACCGCGTCGAAGTTCCCGTTACGCATTTCAGGGACCTTGCTGTTGACTGCGCTTTTCAACAGCGGCGCCACCGACAACCTCGATGCCCCAGTCGTTGCGTTGCCGCCGCAGCCAAACGTGCCTCCGGGAAGCTTCAGTGCCACGCCGCGGCAGACCATTCTGGCACTGGACGCCACCGGCCCGCACCTGGGAGGCGCCAGTTCGTCCGCGGCGCTGAGCGTGGATTTCTTCGGCGGAATTCCATCCTCCACTACTACAACAGCGGCCGGTCTGCTGCGGCTGCGCGCGGCGCACGCCAGCTTGGCATGGCCCGAGCGCGCGCTCACCATGGCCTTCGATCGGCCGATCCTGAGCCCGCGAGAGCCAACTTCCTGGATAACCGTCGGTGTGCCCCCGTTGGCATGGTCCGGGGATTTGTGGAACTGGGCGCCGCAGTTCGAGTTCAGCCAGAATCTTCGCGGATGGACCGCAACGCTGGCGCTCATCGACCCGCCAGCGCCCAGTGTTGTCAGCTCGACCGGTCAGCGCGTGCCCAATGCCGCCGAGAGAAGCCGCCAGCCCGGATATGAAGCGCATATGGAAAATTTCTTTGAATTGGGACGGCGCACCATCGAATGGGGAGCCGGTGGCTATTATGCGCGGCAGACCTACAGTAATAGTCAGCACCTGGATGCCTGGGCCGGCAGCGCGGACTGGTCGATGGTCCTGGCATCATCTCTGCAAATTTCCGGATTGTTTTATCGTGGCCGCGGCGTCGGTGGACTGGGCGCCGGAGCTTTCAAGGATTACGTTCCTTACGACAATTACACCGAGCGGCGCGGTCTTGACGATTTAGGCGGTTGGGGACAGGTGAAGTGGAGGTTCTCACAGATCGCCGAAGCCAATGTGGCGGCAGGCGAGGACAACGCTTTCGCAAACGAGGTGCGCGATTCCGACTACGTTACCGGGCAAAACAGCTACCAAAGCCTGGCGCGAAATTTCACCGCTTACGGCAACTTTGTCTATCGGCCGCGCACCTACCTCCTTTTCTCTGCCGAATACCGCCAGGTTCGGAGCTGGCCGATCGTCGGATCGGCCAATGTGAACCATATCGTTGGCCTGGCTACGGGATACCTGTTCTGATGAAGCCAGCTGGACTCCATGCCCGGGCTCTGTTGGTGGCGGCGCTCGCCGTCTCCGCCGCGGCGCGCGCGCAGAATGTCGACGTGCGCGCCCAGGTGGCGATCGTGCGCACGCATCTGCAGAAAGCCGCTGAGCACACCCAGCCGCCTGACGTTGTTTTGTGGCTGCAGCCGCTGGTCCCATCGCCTTCGTTTCGGCCTCCCGCGCCGGGCTACTTTCGCATGGCGCAAAAGAACAAGTCCTTTCAGCCGCATCTGCTGGTCATTCCGCTGGGCAGTACGGTGGCCTTCCCCAACCTCGATCCGTTCTTCCACAACGTGTTTTCGCAGTTCAACGGCAAACGCTTCGATCTGGGATTGTATGAAGCAGGCAGCACCCGCGATGTCCACTTCGATCATGAAGGAGTGTCCTATCTCTTCTGCAATATTCATCCGGAGATGAGCGCGGTCATTATTACTCTTTCGACTCCGTGGTATGTCGTCTCCTCCGGCGGTAACATTCTGCTGAAGGACGTTCCTCCGGGACTATATGCGATGCACGTATGGGCCAGCGGCGCCGACGCAAGGCAGTTGGATGCTCTCACGCGGAGAGTCCGTATAGGTCCCGGCGCCGACCGCCTGGGAACTATCTCGATCCAGTCGGATGCCAGAACGCCCTCGCACAAAGACAAATTCGGCAATGACTATCGGCCGGAAGGAAGTTCCATCTATTAGAGAAGCAAATCAGGAACGGACAGCCCGGCGCAGCGCGAAGCTCGACAGCCAGAGCCGCAGGCCGGTCGCAACCAGCCGCAGAATCGCCGTGCCGTGGAAAAAGCTGCAACTGGTCACGTACGCCGCATACTTCCACAGCAGCCGCACCGGTCCCGGTCGCGGCCCTCCCGGATACCCAGACCGCGTACCCACCCGCCGCGGACTTGCAATCGCGCCCGG
>DATGLJ010000181.1:0-2431 GCA_035294185.1 Occallatibacter sp.
GGTCAAGCGCGTTACGACGCCAAACGTGCCGCCTCCGCCGCCTTTCAATGCCCAGAACAGATCGGGATCGCGGCCTTCGTTGACTACGCGCACCTGGCCATCGGCGGTCACGATCTCGGCCTCCAGCAAACTCGCCGCGGCCATGCCAAAGCCTTTCGAAAAGCTGCCGAAGCCGCCGCCCTGCACCAGTCCCGCAACGCCGACTGTGGTGCAGCCGCCGCCCTGCACATAGCGGCCGGCTTTGGTCGTGACGGCGTCATAGACATGCAGCCAGATACATCCCGCTCCCACCGACACCGCCGGAACTGGGTCGGTCTTTGACCCGTTCGGCACGAATGCATCGTGCAGCCTGATCTGATTCATGCGCCGCGTCCAGATCAGGAGCGAATCGGGAGCATTCGACGCGCCGAGGTAGCTGTGGCCGCCGCCCTTCACCACCAGGCGCAGCTTGTGTTTCGCTGCAAAGCGCACTACCGCGGAGACATCGGAAGCGCTCTCGACGGCCACAACGTAAGCGCTCGGTTCGGAGCGCCACGCGTCAATCCAGCCGGAAGACTGCGTAAGCGCCGGATGATCGCCGAGATAGAAGGGATTCTTCAGCAGCTTCGCCGCTTCGGCCGGATCGAGCGCCGGCATGCGCACGGGCTCGAGTCTTCCCCCAACCTCGCCTGAAAGGGCGCTCCATTCGTCTTCGCCGGGCCACGCCGCGCCGCCCGACCGCACCCGTTCGAACGCGGGAGGCGTCCGGGCCGCTTCGAGGCCGGCGGAAAACAAGGCTGCTCCCGCGCCCATCAGTTCGCGCCGCGTCATCGTTTGGCTCCTTCCAAAATCTCGTTCAGCGCGGGTCGGCCGGAACCAGCGCCGGCATCTCGTTTCCGTGTGCCTGGAGCTTGTAATCGTATCTGACTCCGGGCGTGCCGCAAAGCGGATAGGCTTCTCCGCGATACAACGCCAGGCCGTAAGCCCACTTGCGCGATACCCAGTTATCGCAGACCACACCGTGCGCATCTTTGATACGCTGCCAGGCTCCGCGTGCCGATACTTCCCGATCGAGCACTGGATAAGCGGTGATTTTCAGATAGAGACCGCACGCAACGAGGCACAGCACCAGCAGCGGCACGAGCCAGCTGCGGCGCGCCAGCGCCAGCACGGCCAAAGGCAAGGCTATGTAGAATGCTTCTCTGGGATAGATGTGCGGCAGCTGGGACAGCGACAACCTTCCGGCAGCCAGCACGCCCGGCAGAATTTGTGCGAGGAGGGGCAGGCATCCAATCGCCAGTGCGCATGGAATCAGCCAGAGCCGCAGTCGGCAGCCGCGCCAATCCGCTGTGATCGCGAGCAGGAGGAAAGCCGAGGGCACAAGCGGCAAAAGATATCCGGGCAGCTTGTTCAGAACGACGCTGAAAACTACCAGGCCGAATGCCACACAGGCCGCCAGAAATCGCTGCCGCGCATCCCATTTGCGCCCGCGCGCGAGCAGCAGACCAGCAAGCGGCGTCCAGGGAAGCAGTGCGCCCGCCAGCACGGGAAGGTAATACCACCAGGGCTGCACATGCTGCAGCGCGGACGAGTACACGCGCTCAAAGTGATGCTTCCAGAAAAAGTCCTCGAGAAACGCTCGCCCGTTCCGGGCCGTGATCGCGACGTACCAGGGCAGGGCTACGGCCAGCAGGCCTGCCGCGGCGATCCACCATTTGCGCCACCAGGCCCGCAGGAACCAGGCAAACGGTACGGCGAGCATCAGGGGTACAAGCCCTTTGGCCAGCGTGGCCAGACCGAGCGAGATGCCAATCAAAAGGAAACGGCCAGACTGGCCCTCGTTTCTCACGGTCCCGGCGAGCGGCACGGCGAGCAGAACCGCGAGCGAATAAAACACGGCCAGCGGCAGATCGGTAAGCGCAAGGCTGCTGTAGACGAGCCAGCCTGCAGAGGATCCGAGCAAGACAACCGCAAGCGCGGCGAGCTCTTCGCCATATTCGGCTTTCACCAGAGCAAACATCGCCGCCAGAAAACACAGGCTAAGGATCGCGACCGGTAAACGGCCCGAAAGCTCGATGCCCAGCCGCGCATTCGTTCCTATCGCGGTGAGCCAGTAGAGCAGCGGCGGCTTTTCAAACCAAGGCGAACCCCACAGCCGCGGGGTCACGTAATCGCCGGTCGCAGCCATTGCCCGCCCGATCGCCAGGTAGCGTGGCTCGTCGGGATCGAGCACACCCACTCCGGACAATCTATAGAGATAAAGACTCGCCAGCCCAACCACCAGCGTGATCAACGGGGCATAACGGCGCAGCGAGGACAACCCTCAGTATAGGAACCGTGTGTGACACTTGAAGCACGCGTGATTCAAAGTGTCCGGGCAGTTTTTCTATTTGGTTTGCTGGTGATCTGCGGCCTCGGCCAGGCGCCGCCCGCAGTGGACAAACAGAAAATC
>DATGLJ010000182.1:0-21225 GCA_035294185.1 Occallatibacter sp.
GAATCGCATTGCCAATAGCAGGGTCGTGCCGGCAGGCGTTTGCGACGGGTTCGTTCGAGCGCTGGGTGCGGCGGCGCTCGCCGCGTCCATGGCTTCCGCCGCCACGATCATGGCCCAGTCGCCCGGAACGCAGCAGCCGGCGCAGGCGCAGGCTTTGCCTGAACAGGCGGCCGCTGCTCAGCCGGCGGTCATCACGCTCGAAGAGGCCATCCGGCGCGCGCAGCAGAGCGACCCCGCCTACGCCGCCGCAAAGGCCGACAGCAAAGCCGCGGCGCTCGACCGCGCTACGGCGTGGGCCGGCGTTCTGCCCGGCGCCGTGTATCACAACCAGGGCCTCTACACGCAGCCGAACGGCCTGCAGAATCAGGCGGGGCAGGGCGTCTCGTCGCAGCCGGCGCCGAGGTTTATCGCCAACAATGCGGTGCGCGAGTACGCCAGCCAGCTTTCCGCTACGGAGACCCTGGGCCTTGCCAACGTGGCCGAAATCCGCCGCGCTCAGGCCGTGGCCGCGCAGGCAGCGGCGGAGCTGGAAATCTCGCGCCGCGGCCTGGTCGCCGCCGTTACATCGCTCTTTTACGGCGCACTGGCCGCCGATCACAAGCTCGCCATCGCCCAGCGCGCGCTGCAGGAGGCAGCCGACTTTACCCGGCTCACCGAAGAGCGCGAGCAGGCCCGCGAGGCCGCGCATGCCGACGTAGTGAAGGCGCAGCTTGAGCAGCAGGGACGCGACCGCGAACTCGAAGACGCGCGGGTCGAATCGGAAAGAGCGCGGCTGGAGCTGGGCGTGCTGTTGTTTCCCGATCCGCGCACTCCCTACACGCTGAGCGCGCCGGAGATCGCCGAGCCGCTGGCCGCGCGCGATGATATCGATGCCGCGGCGGCAAAGAACAATCCGGAACTGCGCAGCGCGCTGGCCGCGCTCGATGCCGGCAACGCCGACGTGCTGGCCGCGCGCGCAGCCTATCTGCCCGATCTCGCCATGAACGTGACTTACGGTATCGACGCGCCGCAGTTTGCAAAGTACGGGCCCGGCGGAGTGCAGAACCTGGGCTACTCGGCCAGCCTCACCCTCGATATTCCGGTATGGGACTGGCTTTCTACCCAACGGCGGGTGAAGCAGAGCGAGATTCGGCGTCAATCGGCGCAGGTGGCGCTGAGCGCGACGCAAAGGCGGTTGATTGCGAAGCTCGATGAGGCCTATTCGGAGGCCGCTGCCGCGCGCAACCAGCTTGCGTCTCTCGATCAGAGCGTCGCCACGGCGGCCGAAAGCCTGCGGCTCACGAAGCTGGCCTATTCGGGCGGCGAGGCCACGGCTCTCGAAGTAGTGGATGCGCAGAACGCATACGTGCTTGCCCAGGACGCGCGCGAGGATGGCCGCGTGCGCTACGAGAACGCCCGCGCGAACCTGCAGACTCTCACCGGGACAATGTAAGCTCATGGCACAGGCAATCGTAATCGGCAGGAAAATCCAAAAGCGGCGGCGCGCGATGCAGACCTGGCGCCTGCCGGCATTCGCCGCGCTCCTGTTGCCGGTCGCGCTCGCCGCCGGCTGCAAAAAGGATCAGCCGCCGGAGAGCGTCGTGACGGTCCAGGCCGCGCTGCCCGAGCGCGGCTCCATCTCCGAGCAGATTGTCGCCGACGCAATCCTGGCGCCGATTGCGCAGGCTGCGATCGAACCCAAGATCACCGCGCCGGTCAAAAAATTCTACGTGCAGCGCGGGCAGCGCGTGCATGCCGGCGAGCTGCTGGCCACGCTTGAGAACAGCGACCTTACCGCCGCCGCCGAAGACAGCCGCGGCGCCTACGAGGCGGCGCAGGCTGCCTACGCCACAGCCACAAAAGCGCAGGTGCCGGAAGATACCCTCAAGGCCGAGTCCGATTTCGCCCAGGCCAAGGCCAATCTGGAGCTGAGCCAGAGCATTGTCAAAAGCCGCAGGCAGCTCTATGCCGAGGGCGCGATTCCGGGCCGCGATCTGGACACGGCCCAGGCCGCGCTCGTGCAGGCGCAGGCCGCCTACGACGCCGCCGAAAAGCATCTGGAAGCGGTCAGGAGCGTGACGCGCGAGGCGGCGCTCAGGCAGGCGCAGGGCGAGCTGACCTCCGCCGAAGGCAGGCTCAAGGGCGCGGAGGCCCAGGTGAGCTACTCGGAGATTCGCAGTCCGATCGACGGCTACGTAACAGATCGGCCGCTGTTCGCCGGCGAAACCGCAGCCGCTGGCGCGCCGCTCATCACCGTGATGGAAACCAATACACTGCTGGCCAAGGCGCACATTGCGCAGGCGCAGGCGCAGCAGCTCAGGCTGGGCGCGGCCGCTCAGGTGCGCGCCCCCGGCCTCGAAGATGCAATTCCGGCGAAGGTCTCCATGATCAGCCCCGCGCTCGATCCCGGCAGCACTACGGTCGAAGTCTGGCTTTCCATCGATAATCGTGCGGGAAAATTAAAGGTCGGCACGCCGGTCAAGGTGTCGATCACCGGCCGCACCGTCGCCGGCGCCATGAAGATCCCGCTCTCGGCTGTGCTCACTGCCGAGGACGGCAGCAAATCGGTGATGCTCGTGGCCGGAGACGGAACCGCGCAATTGCGGAAGGTGACGCTGGGAATTAACGACGGCCACGACGTGCAGGTGCTCGGCGGCATCGCGGCCTCCGATCGGGTGATCGTCGAAGGCGCCTATGGGCTCGATCCCGGAACCAGGGTTACGGTTGGTCCCGTTGCCGCCGGCGACGACGCAGCCGGAGACGGCAAATGACATCGGGCGAAATCATTTCCGTCCGGCCGCCGGCGGAAGCCGGCTCCCGGGAATCCTTCTGGCTGGCCCGCTCCACGCGCACCATCTTCTTTTTTGCCGCGGTGCTGACCGTGGCCGGCGTCTTCGGCGCCTTCCGCGTGCCCATCTCGGTTTTCCCCGAAACGAATTTCCCGCGCGTGCTGATCGCCGTCGACAACGGCGTGATGCCCGTCGAGCAGATGGAAGTGACCATCACGCGGCCCATCGAGGACGCGGTCAACTCCGTTCCGGGTCTTGAAACCGTGCGCTCCACCACCAGCCGCGGCTCGGCCGAGGTGAGCCTGTTCTTCAACTGGAATGTGGACATGGTGACCTCGCTGCAGCTTGTGAATGCGGCGCTCGCCAGCGTCCAGCAGGAGCTGCCGCCCACCGTGCGCATCAGCGCCAGGCGGCTCACCTTCGCCACCTTTCCGATTCTCGGCTACAGCCTCACCTCCGATACCGTTCCGCAGACACAGTTGTGGGAGATCGCCACTTACGACCTGAAGCCGCCGCTCAACCGCGTGGCGGGCGTGAGCGCGGTGGTTGTGCAGGGCGGCCAGGTGCCGGAGTTCCACGTTGTTCCCAACCTCGCGCTCATGCAGACGGCCGGCGTAACGATTCCGGATCTTGTCGCCGCCATCGACGCGTCAAACATCGTCGAGTCGCCCGGTCTCTACGAGGCCAACCATCAGCTCATCCTCGGACTGGTGGGCGCGCAGGTACACAACGCCGAGGAGCTGCGCCAGATTGTAGTCAAGACCACGCCGGCAGGAGCGCCGGTGCGCGTCGCCGACGTGGCTGCGGTGGAAGAAGGCGCCATGCCGGTCTACACCACCGTGACGGCGAACGGCAAAAATGCGGTGCTGCTGAGCCTGACGCGCCAGCCCACCAGCAACACGGTCGCCGTAGCCAACGGTGTCGCCGCCGAGGTGGCGCAACTGCGCAAGAAGCTGCCGCCGGGCGTCAGGCTGGAAGTTTTTTATGACCAGTCGCAGCTCGTGCGCGACTCGATCGCCAGCGTGCGCGACGCCATTTTTATCGGCCTCGTCCTGGCCTGTGTCATCCTGTTTCTCTTTTTGCGCGACTGGACCTCGTCCTTGATCGCCGGCCTTGTAATTCCGGTCACGCTCGCCATCACCATCCTGGTTTTGTGGGCGATGGGCGAAAGTTTCAACCTGATGACGCTCGGCGGCCTGGCCGCCGCAATCGGCCTGGTGATCGACGATGCGATTGTCGTTGTCGAGAACATTGTGATGCACCGGGACAACGGCGAGCCGCGCGCGGAGGCCGTGCGCAAAGCCCTGCGCGAGCTGACCGCGCCCCTGATCGGCTCGACGATTACTCCCGTCGTCGTCTTTCTGCCTCTCATCTCGGTGACGGGCGTTACCGGCCTGTTCTTCCGCGCGCTGGCCGTCACCATGGCCGCGGCGCTGCTTACTTCGCTTGCTCTTGCGCTTACCTGGACTCCGGGGCTGAGCTTTGTGCTGCTCAGCGAGCGTCGCGCCCGGCCGCGCGATCACAGCGCCGGCCGGCTGATGAACGGCGCCTTGCGGCTGCACCGTCGCGTACTCGACTGGGCCCTCGCCAGGCCGGCATGGCTGGGCGTTATATGCGTGCTGCTTGTCATCGGCGCGTGGGCCGGCTACCAGGCTCTGGGCTCGGATCTTTTGCCGCAGATGGATGAGGGCGGCTTCATCCTCGACTACATCATGCCGGCGGGCAGCTCGCTGGCTGAAACCAATCGCGTTCTGGAGCGCGTCGAGAAAATTCTGCGCTCCGAGCCTGAGGTCGAAAACACCTCGCGCCGCACCGGCCTGCAACTCGGCCTGGCCGCCGTCACCGAGGCCAATACCGGCGACTTCACCGTCAGGCTCAAGGCCCGCCGCAGCCGTTCGGTCTGGGAAGTGATGGACGACGTGCGCGCCCGCATCAAGGCCGCCGAGCCCGAGCTGGACATCGAGCTGACGCAGATTCTGCAGGACAACATCAACGATCTGTCGAACGCACCCGAGCCGATTCAGGTGAAGCTGTTTTCGAATGACGAACAGCTGCTGACGCAGCTTGGGCCGCGCGTAGGCGATGCGATCGCAAAGATTCCCGGCGTGGTCGACGTAGAGAACGGCATTGACAACACCATCAGCGGCCCGGCAACGCAGTTTCAGGTCGATCCCTCAGTTGCATCGCGGCTCGGCTTTACGCCGCAGGAGATTTCCGAGGATGCGACCGCGATTCTCGACGGCATACCCGCCGCCGCGCCGGTGATCGCCAACGGCCGGCCCTATACCATCCGCGTCCGCCTGAGCGGCGAGCATCGCAGCTCGCTCGATACCATCCGCAACACGGTATTCAACAGCGCCTCGGGCCGCACCGCGAGCCTGGGTTCGCTCGCCAATGTCGAGCAGCTTCCGCCGCAGAACGAGATCCGCCGCGAAAACCTGCAGCGGCTGATCGTGGTTACCGCCGACCTTGAAGGCTCGGACCTGGGCACGGCAATCGCGCGCGTGCGGCAGGCGGTTGCCGGTCTGCATCTGCCCTCGTCGGTGCGCGTCGAGTACGGAGGCACATACGAGGAACAGCAGAAATCCTTCCGCGACCTGCTGCGCGTGCTGCTGCTGGCGCTGGCGCTGGTCTTCGGCGTGCTGCTCGCGGAGTTCCGCAACTTTCCCGCGCCCATCGCCATCCTCGCCTCCTCCGTGCTCTCCATCTCCGGAGTGATCGCCGCGCTGCTCGTCACCGGGACCACCTTCAACGTGGCGTCGTTCATGGGTCTGATCATGGTCATCGGCATCGTTGCCAAGAACGGAATTCTGCTGCTCGACGCGGACGAGAAATACCGCGCCGAAGGCGCCTCAGCCCGCGAGGCCATGATGCAGGCCGCGCAGCGCCGTCTGCGGCCCATCGCCATGACCGCCATCGCCGCCGTCTGCGGCATGCTGCCGCTGGCCTTCGCGATCGGCTCGGGCTCGCAGATGCTTCAGCCGCTGGCCATCGCGGTGATCGGCGGCCTCGTCGTTTCCATGGCCCTCAGCCTTGTCGTCACCCCTCTTGTGTACTTCCTGCTCACGCGCAACCGGCAGGCTGTCCGCTGACTGACGCCCGGGATTCGGCCGGAGACAGGTCTGGACAGGCAATGGCGATCGATTGGCAACAACCGGAGCTGGCCGAAGGCCTGCGCTGCTATCGCAGCCGCCGGTTTTTTCTTGCCCACGAGCACTGGGAGGATGTTTGGCGCGCGTGCGAAGGAAACGAGCGGCTGTTTCTGCAGGCGCTCATCCAGGTTGCCGTGGCCATGCATCACTTTTCGCAGGGCAACCGCGCCGGCGCGGCCTCGCTGCTCCGGCGGTCGCTCGGCAGGCTCGAATCATTTCCGGCGGACTTCGCCGGAGTCGAGGTCGGGCGTTTGCGCCAGAGCATGCGCGCGTGGCTGCGCGTTCTTGACGATCCGCGCAGCGGCTCGGATGCCGTGGAATTGCCTGCGCCCACCATCCGCTGACAATTGCTGGCTGCGCCCGCCGCAGCGTAGTATTCCGTAGAAAGATTTCGGGAGAGATTTTCCATGCGTCTCCGCGCACTCGCGCGCCTCGCCCTTTTCGCCGTGGCGCCCATTGCCGCCATCTCGCAAAGCTCATTAACGAATAGCCCTGCCCGGAAACCCGCGCAAAAATCCGCGCCGAGGCCGGCGGTGGCGCAGACGCCGCCGATGGGCTGGAACAGCTGGAATTACTTCGGCCGCCGGGTGACGGAACAGGATATTCGCGACGCCGCCGACCAGCTCGTCGCCTCCGGCATGCGCGATGCCGGTTACGTCTATGTGAACATCGACGATACGTGGGAGGGCGATCGCGACGCCAACGGCGTGCTCCACACGAACTCGAAGTTCCCGGACATGAAGGCGCTGGCCGATTACGTGCATTCGAAGGGACTCAAGCTCGGTATTTATTCCTCCCCCGGCCCGCTCACCTGCGCCAAATTTGCCGGCTCGCTCGGCCACGAGGTGCAGGACGCCCAGCTTTACGCCTCGTGGGGAATTGACTACCTCAAGTACGACCTGTGCAGCTACCGGTCGGTGATGCAGCAGAAAGCGCCCGGCGACCAGGCCGAGCAGATGAGCCTGATGCGGTCCGCTTACGAAAAAATGCATCAGGCGCTTGAGTCCACCAACCGGCCGATCGTCTACTCGCTCTGCCAGTACGGCTGGGACGCAGTATGGGAGTGGGGACCGAAGGTAGGCGCCAACCTGTGGCGCACTACCGGCGACATTCATCCGGAGTGGAACAGCATCTACACCATCATCGGCAACCAGGCGGGGCTGGCGAAGTACGCCGGGCCCGGCCACTGGAACGATCCCGACATGCTGGAGGTGGGCAACGGTAAACTGACGCTGGCCGAAAACCGCACGCACTTTTCCATGTGGGCCATGCTCGCTGCGCCGCTGCTCGCCGGCAATGACCTGCCGCACATGACCCCCGAGATCAAGGCCATCCTCACCAACCGCGATGTAATCGCCATCGACCAGGACAAGCTGGGCCGCGAGGGCACGCGCGCGTACGTGGACGGCGAAGTCGAAGTTTGGACCCGTCATCTCTCCGGCGGAGCACTGGCCATCGCGGTGATGAATACCGGCAGCGACCGCTGGCCGAGCCATCCGTTCCATCTGAACCTGGCGAAGCTGGGACTTCACGGTCCGCTGCAGGGACGCGATCTGTGGGCGGCGAAAGAGATCACTCTCACCGACAACATGTCGCTCGAAATTGGCAGCCACGACATTTTGCTCGTTCGCGTGGCGAAACCACGATAGGGCAAGAGGACTGCCATCAAGGCCGCCAGGCTGAGCCGGCGCTCGAGTACTTGCTGCTGAAAACCGTAAAATATCTGCAATGGCCAAAGCTGTTTCCACGTCCTCGGCTTACGGACGCGCCGGCGTCGCTGCTTTCACTGCTTCAAAGGCTCTTCCGGCGCCCGACCCGCGATTGTTTTCAACGCCGCAGGCCAGGGAGATCAAGAGAGAAATCTGCGCCGTGGGCCGCAAGCTGTGGCTGCGCCAGTTTGTCGACGGCAACGGCGGCAACATCTCCTGCCGCATCGGTCCCAACGAGGTCATCTGCACGCCGACGATGCTCAGCAAATTCGATCTGAGGCCGCGGGACCTGTGCATGGTCGATCTTGAGGGCCGGCAGATTGCGGGAACCAAACCGGCCACCAGCGAGATCCTGCTGCATCTCGAGATCTACAAAAAGGTGCCGCAGGCCAAAGCCGCCGTGCACTGTCATCCGCCGCATGCCACCGGCTACGCCGTCGCCGGCCTCGTCCCGCCCAACATGATGATCCCCGAGTTCGAGATTTTTGTGGGCAAGGTGGCCATTGCTCCCTACGAAACGCCTGGCACGCAGGCGTTTGCGGAAACGGTGCTGCCCTTCGTCGAGCATCACAACACCATACTGCTCAGGAACCACGGCGTAGTGAGCTGGGCCGAAACCGTGACCCTGGCCGAATGGAATTGCGAAGTGCTTGAAACCTACTGCAACATCGTAGGCGCCGCAAGGCAATTGGGCGTTCCGCTCTCCATCATCTCTGACGAAAAAGGCCGGGACCTGCTGGCGCGCAAAAAGCGCATGGGACTGCCGGACATTCGGTTTGCCTCGCCTGCGGCGCGCAGGAGCGAGGCTCGGCAAGCGGAAAAAAACCGCGCTGCCGCGCCGGCCGGCGCATTCGACGCCGCCCAGGTGGAGGCAATTGTGCGCCGCGTTACGCGTCAGGTGCTCGCAGAACTGCAGGGCTCGCAAGCCGGCGCACCGGCAAACCGGCCGAGAACCGCGCGCCGGCGGCCGGCAACCGATTAGGCGCCGTTGCCCCTGCCGAATGCGGCCACAATTTGCTCGGTCGAGCGCACGCGGCCGAGCCGCGGAAAGATATTGGCGATGGAGTTTGCGTGGCCGTTGCGCCCGGTCATCGCGTCCTCGGCAAATACGATCTCGTAGCCGCGTTCCCATGCGTCGCGCGCTGTACTCTCCACCCCGAACTCGGTTGCGATGCCGCAGAGCACGATGGTCCGCAGGCCGCGGCGGCGAAGCTGCAGGTCGAGCCCCGTGCCGTAAAATGCGCCCCACTGGCGCTTCTGGATGACGATGTCGCCCGGCTGCTGCTTAAGCTCGGCAACCAGTTCGGTCCAGCCGGGCGCGGGCGGCGCGCTCATGCGCACGGGCTCATCGGCGGGCATTTGCAGAGCATCGCGGAAATCGGGCGAGAAGCCGACATGAACCAGGACCGGCTGCGCTCCGGCCGCGCGGCCTGCGTCCAGAATGCGAACCGCGTTGGCCACAACCGACTGCGCCGAATGCGGGTTGCCGGGCATCTGCACGATGCCTTTCTGCAGATCGATAACGACGATGGCGGTGGTGCGTGGGTCGAGTGCAAGATCCGGCATGAAATGATTATGCACGGCCGGCCCCGGGCCGCTCGATGCGGTCCGGAGCGCTCTCGAGGAGCGCTGATGCTGAGTCGGGAATCTCCACGCACAGCCTGGCCGTTTCGAGCGGCAATCCCTCGGCCAGCCGTCCCAGCCGCGCACGGTCCTTTTCCGTTGTCACGAGCGTCGCCCCGGCGGCCCGCGCCTCGCGCGCAAGGCGCTCCACATCGCGATGCCCGTAACGGTAGTGGTCGGGAAACGCGCGCCGCGCAGCTAGCCGAAGGCCTTCGGCTTCCAGCCCCGCAAAAAACTGCTCCGGCCGCGCGATGCCGCAGAAGGCCACCACCGGCCCGGCGACATCGGGCGCTTCCATCCGCCGCCGAAGATGCCATACCGTTCCGGTCCAGCCCAGCGCCTTCAATTTTCCTTCCAGCTCCGGCTCTTCTTCGGAAATCGCCACGATATGCGCGCGGCGGATGGCCGTCAGCGGTTCGCGCAGGTTGCCGGCGGGCAACAGCTCGTCGCTGAAATCCCGCCGGTTCACAAGCACAATATCCACGTCGCGCGCCAGCTGCCGGTGCTGGAACCCGTCATCGAGCAGGTGCACCGGGCGCTGCAGAGCTGTCTCCTGCTGCTGCGCTGCCTGCATTGCCTCGCGCTCGGCCAGAACGCCGGCGTCGTAGCGCTGGTTGGCCACGTAAACAGGCACATCGGCGGCGCGGGCAATCTCCAGCGGTTCATCGCCGAACTCTTCGGCCGTTCCCTCCGGATTGACGCGCAGCGCGCCCCGCGTCTTTCTTCCGTAGCCGCGCGAGAGCACGTCCACATGCGATCCGTTCTTTTTCCATGCGCGGGCCAGCGCAATGGTCAGCGGCGTCTTGCCTGCGCCGCCCGCCGATAGATTGCCGACGCTGACGACCGGCCAGTCGAGGCGGACGATCGGCTCGCCGCCTGAGGCAAGTTGCCGCTCGCGGATGAAGAGTCCAAATCGATAGAGCGGAACCAGTGGCCGCAGCATGCCGCGAGCGGGAGAGATGCCGGTCATATTGCCTGCGCCTTCGCCGGTTTCGCCGCGACGGGGCCCACGGCCAGAAGCTCGCGCAATGCGGCCACGCAGCGCTCTGTCGCCCCGGACTGCTCATCGAAGACCCGCCGCGCCCGCGCGCCCATTGCTTTGGCCGCCGCGCCATCCTGCAGCAATTCGACAAGCGCCTGCGCCAGGCCCTCCGGTTGTACGATGCGCAGCGCTTCGTGCCCCAGCAGATCGTAGACAATGGCGCGGAAGTTGGCATAGTGCGGGCCCATGACGATGGGCGCGCCAAACTGCGCCGGCTCCAGCGGATTGTGGCCGCCGGCCGGAACGAGGCTGCCGCCCACGAAAGCGACGCTGGCCAGCGAATAAACGCCGGCCAGCTCACCGATAGTGTCGAGCAGAACAATCTCCCCGGGCTCCAAAGGCCGATCCGCGCTCTTCCATTCGGATCGCCGCCGCCAGGCGATTCCGGATTTTAGCTTCGCCTGCTCCAGCAGCTCGGCCGCTGCCGCGAACCGCTCCGGATGGCGCGGGGCCAGAACCATGGCCAGTTGCGGCTCGGCAGCCAGCACCTGCGGCCAGGCTTCGAGCAGCGCCGCTTCTTCGCCCTCGAGCGTGCTGCCGGCGACCATCAGCCGCAACCCGGCGCTCGCCTCCCGCAGCAGCCTTACCGCTTCCGTCTCCTCGGTTGCCCGCACGTCGAACTTCAGATTTCCGGCAACCGTCAGCCGCTCTGGCGCGCAGCCCAGAGCCCGCAGCCGCTCGGCATCCGTCTGGCTCTGCGCCAGCACCCGCGCCAGCCGCCCGAGAAAGCCGCTCCATAGCCGGCGCAGCCGCAGGTACCGCGGCCAGGAACGGTCGGAGATCCGCGCGTTCACCACCGCCACCGGAATTTGCCGCCGGAAGCACCCGCTCAGCAGATTCGGCCAGAACTCTGTTTCGGCAAGCACCAGCAATTGCGGGCGAATGGCCTCGAGGTACGCCCGCACCGCCCACGGCAGATCCAGAGGACAATAGAAGACTCGTTCCACGCCGAACCGCCGCCGGGCCAGATCCTGGCCGGTGCGCGTGGTGGTCGAAATCAGCAATCTGTGCCCGGGAAAGGCCCGCTCCAGCTCGCCTGCAAGCCGGCTTACGGCCAGCACCTCGCCCACTGAAACCGCATGCAGCCAGATCGCCGGCCGGACCCCATCGCGCAGCCGATCCGGCATCCTGCCCAGCCGCTCCCACAGCCCCTGACGGTACTTCTGCGCGACGGCCATCTTCCACAGCCACCAGGGCGCCGTGGCCGCAAGCCCCGCCAGAAGAGCCAGATTGTAGAAAAAAAGAACCATGCGTAACTGAAACGGCCGTTCCACTGTCTAACCTTACGATGATACAGTCGCGTACGATGAGACTTTCCGCGCGCCTGCTGCCCCTGATCATAGGCATTGCTCTTCCCGCAGCGGCTTCCGAGCACACTCCGCCGCCCGTCGAGCCCGCCACATCCTTTGCAGCCGTCGAGGTCCACTCCGGCGAACACGTGGCCATTGCCGTAGAGCCCTACGACACCAGGCAGAAGCAGTCCATCTTTCATATCGATTACACGAAATACGGCGTGATGCCGGTGAGGCTCATCGTCACCAATCTCGGCGATTCGCCGATCTCGCTGCGCGACGCGCGCATTCTCTTCGAGACAGCCTCGGGCGAACGCGTTCAGGCCGCCGAGCCGGAAGATGTCGAACGGCTGATGAACCCGCACGAGCGGCCCAGCACGTTTCCCCTGCCGGGCCCCATTCCCGGTGTGCGATTGAAGCCGAAGAACAAAAACAAGGAAGTCGAAGAGGATTTCGACACCTTCGAGTATCGGGCGATCGTCGTCGAGCCGCACACTACCCGCGACGGCTTCCTTTTTTATGTGCTCTCAGGACTCAACCATCCGCTGCCCGGCGCGCACATGTACATCCGCGACGTGAAAAACGTGGACGGGAAAGAGCTCTTCTACTTCGAAATTCCCTTCGACAAATATCTGAACGGAAAATCTGCGGCCGTAACCGGCAGCGTGAATTAGAGCTGGCTGCAGCAATCGCCCGGGAGACTGAGAAAGCTTCCTTAGAGCATCGATGCCACCGGCTGCCGGCGCGAATCTCCGCGCCTGCCTGCAGAATTTGCGGTTCCCGGGATCAGATTCGCATCGGCATCAGAACGTAGCGATACCGGTACTCGGCGTCCGGATCCTCGGGGCGCATCTGGCCGGCCGACTGCGAGTCCTTGAACTCCAGCCGCACTTCGCCTTCGTTGCCCAGCGCCTTCAGGAAGTCCAGGATGTAGGTTGAGTTGAAGCCTACGGAGATTGCATCGCCCGAATACGGCGTATCGATGGTGTCCTCCGATTCGCCGCTTTCGGTTGAGTTGGCGCTGATGCGCAGTTCGTTCGATTCAAGGCGCAGTCGGATGGCGCCCGAACGCTCGTCGGCAAACTGGGCCACGCGCTGGATGGCCGCCGAAAGCTCGCTGGATCGCACGACCGCGGACTTGTTGTTGTCGCGCGGCATCACGGCTTCGAAGTTGGGGAACTGCCCGCTCAGCTTGCGCGAGCTCAGCGTGCGATGGCCTACGCGGAAAAACAGCGTGTGCTCATCATCGGCAAACTCCACTTTGTCGCCGTCGCCGGCGGAAGCCAGAAGCTGCCGAAGCTCTTCGAGAGCCTTGCGCGGAATCAGCACGCGCTTTTCGCCGCTGATGCCCTCGTGCGATTCGCCGCTCTTTTCGACAAAGGACAGCCGGTGGCCGTCGGTCGCCACCATGGCGATCGACTCGGCCTTGAGGATCAGCAGCGCGCCATTGAGCGTGTAGCGCGACTCCTCGTTGGAGATTGCAAAAATAGTGCGGGCAATGAGCGTCTTGAGCGCTGCCTGAGAGATGCTCGTCGCTGCGACGGCAGGGAACTCCGGCACCTGCGGGTAATTGGCGCGAGCCATGCCGACAATCTTCGTGTTCGAGCGGCCGCTGCGGATCTGCACCCAGTGGTTCTCGAGCAGCTTGATTGAAACCTCGCCGTCGGGCAGCAGCCTGATGTAGTCGTACAGCTTGTGCGCCGGTATGGTGCACGCCCCTGGCTTCTTCACCTTCACCGCGGTGCTGGTGCGGATCGCCTGGTCGAGATCCGTGGCCGTGATGTACAGCCGGTCGCCGGCAGCCTCCAGCAGAAAATTCGACAGAATCGGGATCGTCGTCTTGCGCTCCACGACGCTCTGCGTGGCATTCAATTCCTTCACCAGGTCCTGGCGGCTAACGCTGATCTCCATGGCTGCTCCCTCAACCGCCTTCTCAACCGACATCTCCACCGTCGACCGGCCGGCCGGTTTTTCCGTATCAGTATCCACACCTGGCATATCTCCCACCTCTGCTCCGGAAGCCAAGCTGCTATGGCCCCCACTGTACAACACTGTGCCCACAACCCGGAAATGGCTTGTTTTCACCAGTCTTTCCCTCTCGATTCTAGCGATTTGCCGGTAGTTCCGCGCGTGGAAAACACGGTCGATTCTCTGGATTCCCCGGCATTTCACCCGCCTGTCGCCGGGTCCGGCGGTTTTTTCCGGACCGGCTGCGGCATTCAGGCCGGAAAACAAAACCGGCTTCGAAACGGCAAAGCTGCGGCGGAATACTCTGCAGCCGCGTCCGAGACTCGTGTCCCGGCGCGGCGCGACGGAAAAGGTTTTGGTGGGAAAAATCTGAATTCAAAAACAGCAACACCCGTAGGCGCGGCGGAAAAGTGGGAAATCTCGTCCATCGGCGCTCGGGGAGCGGGGTTTTCCATGGTGAAGGTTTTCTAAAACCGGGCTGTGAGAATCAGGACAATTTGAAAAACAGCTTAAAACCGCTTTCATCCTGCCCCGCTTTCCCACGCTTCCCACAGGGCATCGCCAATACCCCTGTGAATTCCGCCCCTGAAGTGTGTAAAGCCGGTCTAACCGCCGCGTCATTGCGAGCTTGCGCGGACCGCTCCTTCCACAGCGGACGGCATCTCCACATCTCCCACAGATGGGCTTTTTGTTGTTGAGAAAGGAAGCCGAAATTCCCTGCCGATGCCGGTTCGCCGATTCTGCGCAAGGGTTCGCTGCAAAGCGAATCCACTACCCCCGCGCCTCTTATACTGGACTTTCCCATGTCCTATGCGGCTGCAATCGATCAATTGAATGCTATGGCGCCGGAGCTGCACGCCCGCGCCGGCCAGCCTCGCCGCAAGTTTTCGCTCGACGAAGTCCGGACTCTGCTCCATGCGCTCGGCGACCCGCATACGGCCTTCCGCTCGATTCTGATCGCCGGCACCAATGGCAAGGGATCGACGGCCGCAACGCTGGCGTCGATTCTGGCCGCCGCCGGCATGCGCACCGGCCTCTACACCTCGCCGCACCTGGAGCGGCCGAACGAACGCATCCGCCTGAGCAGCCCGGCGCTGGCCGAAATTCCCGACGACGACTTTGCCCGGCTTTACTTCCGCGTCCAGGGCGCGGCGCAGCAGTTGTTCGCCGCAGGCAAGCTTCCGCAGCATCCCAGCTACTTTGAGGTCCTCACCGCTCTCGGCTTTCTTTATTTCGCCGAGCAGCGTGTCGATATCGCCGTCCTCGAAGTCGGCATGGGCGGGCGGCTCGACGCCACCAACGTGGCCGATCCGCTGCTTTCCATCGTCACCGACATTGCGCTCGATCACATGGAGTGGCTTGGTCCGACCATCTCCGCCATCGCCCGCGAAAAGGCCGGCATCCTGCGGCCGCGCGGAACGCTCATCACTCTGCCTCAGCACCCGGAGGCCAACGAAGTGCTCGGAAAGGCTGCCGTCGAGCTCGGCAGCCGCGCCGTAAGCGCCGTCCCCTACATGCCGCAGACGCATGATGCTCCCGAGGGAGCCTATGCGGTGGAGGTTCTGGGAAGCGAAATCGAAGTTTGCTCGCCCCTGGCCGGCGCGCACCAGCGCCGCAACGTAGCGCTGGCGATAGCAGCAGCCGCGGAGCTGGCCACCCGCCACGCGTTTCCGATTACTCCTGCCTCGATCGCAAAAGGCATCCGCAACACGTACTGGCCGGGACGCCTTGAGCGCATCGAGCGCGACGGAGTCACCTGGATCTTCGACGTGGCTCACAATCCCGCCGGCGTCTGGGCGCTGCGCGCCGGCCTGCGCGCGATTCTCAGGGAAGGCGAGCCGCATATCGTGCTGTTCAGCTGCCTGCGCGACAAGCCTGCCGGCGAGATGGCGCAGATTCTCTTTCCTCTCTTTGATCGGGCGATCCTCGCGCCGATTCATGCTGCGCGCGCCGCCGCCATGGACGACCTGCTGGCGGCTGCCCGCACCACCGGCGTATCCGCAGTCGCCGCCGAATCGGCCGCCGCCGCCCTTCGCCTGGCTGCCGAGCAGGCACAAGGCGGGACCGTGGTCGTCGCCGGTTCCGTCTATCTGGTGGGTGAAGCCCGCGCGCTTCTGCTCTCGAAGCTGTCCGGTCGAGGCGATGCCGCATGAGCGCCCATACAGCTCACGCCAGCCGCCGTCCACATCCCATGCCGCGGCTCTACCGCTGGCGCAGCAATCTCCTCATCACGCCGGCCATCAGCGTTGTCACCGGCATCCTGGGTTCGCTGGCGCTGCTTGTCTCTCTGTTCGAGCGTTCCGGCCGCGTGCAGCATCGCATCGCGCAGCTCTGGGCGCGCTTATGCGTCCGGATCAGTCTCTGGCCAAGCGGCGCAAAGCTGACCATTCGCGGCGTCGAGAACCTGGGCAAATATCCGGTCGCCGTTTACGCCGCCAACCACACCTCTTATATGGATACGCCGGTGATCTTCGCCGCGCTGCCCTTCCAGTTCCGCATCCTGGCGAAAAAGGAGCTGTGGCCGGTCGCCTTCATCGGCTGGTATCTCAACCGCTCCGGACAGATCCCCATCGATACCGTGACCGCGCGCGGCACCCTTACCAGCCTTGCCGCGGGCGTGCGCGCGCTCAACGCCGGCATGCCGCTGTTCGTCTTCCCCGAGGGCGGCCGGACGGAGGATGGAACGCTGCAGCCGTTCATGTCCGGCGCAGCGTATCTGGCCATCCGCGCCCAGGTTCCGATCGTGCCCATCGCTCTCACCGGCGTCTACGACCTGCTGCCTATGCACTCTCACTGGTTCTACCCCGGCGAACTGGTGCTCACCGCCGGCGAGCCGATTGAGACGAAAGGCATGACCACGCGCCAGACCGACGAGCTGAACGCCCGCCTCCGCGCAACCATCGCATCCATGCTCGCCGAACAATCGCCCGTAGCGCCGGTCTCCTGACCGGCTTTCGACCCGCTCAGAACCAGTTCTCAACCGGCTGCGCAGGCGGCGCCCGGCACTGGTCCCGGGATGAAAGCCCGCTCCGCCGGCGGCAGCGATCTCAGGCCGTCGCGTCGCGCCCCTGCGAGCCGTGCGGGCGCGCTTCGGCCTTCAGCAGCCGGGCCAGAATATATCCGCCGATCAAGGCTCCTCCTGCCGCCGCCGCGTAAGCCGTGCCCGGTCTGGCGTGAATGCCGTCCTCCACGCGGCCGCGCAGGTCAAACTCCTCACGGACGCTGTGGCGCAGGTCGGCTACATGCCGGCCTACGCTTCGCAGTTGCTCTTCCGCCCGTTGTTCAAGCTCATCGATGTCAGGCGCGCCGTTGCGCGCGCGTAGCCTCGCCATACTGCCGGCCTCCTTCCCGCAGGAATGCCTGGTCGCGCTCCAGAACGCGCAGCGTCCGCCTGGGAGCCAGGTTTGCGGTCTTCAGTCTTGCTCTGCCAATCGCTCCCAGCCCCGCGGCAAGCAGGACGCCAAAGCCGCCGACCGCCAGAAAGCCCCAAACAAGGCCTGCCTGGTTGGCGATTGCGCCCAGCCCCACAGCGACAGCCAGCGCCGCGCAGAAGCCAAGCAGCATCAGGCCCAGCGCTGCAAATACGGCGGCCATCCCCAGCAGCATCGCTCCGCGCAGAACCTTTCTGACGCCGGACTCCAGCTCGGCGCGCAGGATTCCCAGGCGCGTTTCGATAAAGCCTTTCAGATCGTTGCGCAATTCATCGAGGCTATGGACGAGATTTCTCTCCTGCTCCATCATTGCCGTCTCCACAGTCCAAGCGCGAGCCCCAGCGCAAAGCCGGCCGCGGCAACTACTCCCAGCGCCTGCAGCGGGCGGCTCTCGTGGCAGCGGCGGGCGCGATTCTTCACGTAGTCTGCGTCCCGGTTCAACTCGCGCGCCAGACCGCGTCCGGCCTCCTCCACAGGCCGCCGGATACGCTCCCTCATCTCTTCCCAGCGCGCCCGGCATTGCCGCAGCAACTGCCGTGATGGCCTGCCCGCGCGCATCCGGGCCGGTCCGGCCTCCGCATCCGGCCCGGAGCCGGGCGCCTGAGCGAAATCGTCCACCGGACCCGGGTTATCCAGCACTGGTTCGGCCATAACTCCACCCCTTGCTGAAACTGGGATGTTGCCCTGGCGGCCGCTGTTGGCCGTCCCCATGCCATCTTGTGGGCATAGATAAATTCCCGCATGTCCTCACCAATATCCGGCGTCAGGATTCGATATTCCATCGTGAGCCGCTCGCCATTACACTGAACCTTCCATGGTTCGCATCGCCATCCCGCAGCCGACCAGCAGCGACGCCGAATATAACCGCCGCGCTCTGCCGCAATATCTCGATGCGCTGCAGGCCGCAGGCGCCGAGCCCGTCGTACTCGGTTTGTCGGAGCCGCGCGAGAAGGTCGCCGCTCTCGTTGCCGGCATCGACGGCATTCTTCTTCCCGGCAGCCGCTACGATGTTGACCCCGCACTCTACGGCGAAGAGCGCATTCCCGAGTGCGGCGAAGCCGATCCGGCGCGATATGCGGTCGATGCATTGCTGCTTGAAACCGCCTTCCGCGACCGCAGGCCGCTGCTTGCGATCTGCCACGGATTGCAGGCGCTCAATGTGTGGCGCAGGGGAACTCTGGTGCAGGACCTCAGGACCGCCGTAAATCACCGTCCCGGCCGCGACGTGGTGGAAGCGCACCCGGTGGAGCTGGCCGAGGGCTCGCGGCTGGCTCGAATCCTCGCTGACGCCGAATCCGGAGCCGAAGCGCACCAGCCAAAGGTGAATTCGAGTCATCATCAGGCGGTGTGCGAGGCCGGCCAGGGCCTCCGCGTAACCGCCGTCTCGCCGGCCGACGGCGTCGTCGAAGCCGTCGAACTCGACGCTCCGGATCATTTTGTCCTCGGCGTGCAGTGGCATCCGGAGCGGACCTACGCGCAAAGCCCGCTCTCCCGCGCCATCTTTGCCGATTTCCTGCGCGCCGCCGATTCCCGCGCGCACTCTTCCGCCGGGTCCGGCCGCCGATGACATCTCCGAAAGACGCTTCCCCGAAGAAAGGACAGACCCGCCGGGACTTAGCCGCTGCCGGGCGCTTCCGTCAGAGCCCCGGGGAACGGTTGAACCAGATGCTGCTCTGCGCCAGCCAGCCGCCGCTCGATCCCGGGCAGCTCGCCCGCTTCGAGAAGTATCTTTCGCTAATTCTTCGCTGGAATACGCAGACAAATATTACCGCAATACGAGACGAGGAGGGGATTCTCTCTCGTCACTTCTTCGAATCGATCGTCTGCGCCCGCACCTTGCCCGCCGGAATCCGGACATTGCTCGATTTTGGGTCCGGAGCCGGTTTTCCGGGTATACCGATCGCCATCGTCCACCCGGAGATCGCCGTAACCCTGGCCGAATCCCAGGGAAAGAAGGCAGCTTTTTTGCAGGAAGCGGTGCGCGTCCTCAATCTTCCCTCGGTAAGGGTCCATGCAGGCCGGGCAGAGAGGCTGGGAGCTGCCTTTGAGGCGGTGACGCTTCGCGCGGTCGACCGGATGGAGGAAGCCGTCGGGTCAGCGGCCCGGCTCACGGTCTCTTGCGGATGGCTGGTTCTGATGACGACCGAATCCGATATGGAAAGGCTGAAAGAGGCGGCCGGAGATGGCTTCCGCTGGGATCATCCGGTCCGTATTCCTGGCGGTGAAAGCCGGATCGTTCTTTCAGGTCAACGGCAATAAGACATTCCGGGTTTTCGCCGGTCTGCCGGAAACCGCGAGGGTGGCGCTTTCCTGAGAAGGGCTGGGAAAAAGTCTTTCGATTCACGCAAACATCGAAAACCTCGCAGCACTTCAGCGAAAACAGATCGGCCGGGCAGAATAGCCGGGAACGGCTGTTCCACGTGGAACAGCGCTCCGGAAAGGGATAACGGCCAGCATCGGCAGTTGCGCCAGCAGATGCAATCCGGCAATGTTCCACGTGGAACATTGCTTCAATCTGCCCCTCCCTCAATCCGCCCTTCCGAAGACAGCATCGTTCCACGTGGAACATCCTTGACTGCGCGGTCAGGCCAATGCCCATCAGCCGGGGCCCTCCCATCCGCTCGTGCTGTTTCCCTTCCGGATTCCTCTCTGCACCTGCCTCATTTCAGGCCGGAAAGCCGGCTTTTTCCACCGCAGCGTCTTTTCGCGCAACTTTATGGACCTTATCCGGAATCTCCCATCAAGCCCCGTCATTCCAGGCATTTGCCGCCCACTCAATCGTGAACCGCCGGGACGCTTTCCACAGGTCTTCCGAATTCTCCACAATGCAATCACCTTTCACCGCAAAGACCCCTTCCTTTACTCTGGAAGCCCATGAGCAAGATACTCGGCATAGTCAACCAAAAGGGCGGCGTGGGAAAAACCACCACTGCCATCAATCTCGCGGCCTCCATAGCTCTGCAGGGCGTCAAGGTCCTTCTTGTTGACTGCGACCCACAGGCAAATGCCTCCTCGGGCCTCGGTTTTCAGCGCGACGATAACCGCCCCTCCATTTACGACGCGCTCATGGGCGATCTTCCCGCCGAACAGGTCATCATCTCCACCGAAGTCGATAATCTTTCCCTGCTCCCCGGCTCGAAGAACCTTACCGGCGCAAATATCGAGCTGGCCGGAGCCGACGACCGCGCCCTCCGCCTGCGCGCCGCCCTCGCGCCGATCCGGGACAAATACGAGCTGATCGTGCTCGACTGCCCTCCGGCGCTGGACCTGCTGACGCTCAACGTCCTCGCCGCCGCGGAGATTCTGATTGTCCCGATGCAGGCCGAGTATTTTGCCCTGGAGGGCGTCTCGGAGCTGATCTCCACGCTCGAGCGCGTGCGCTCGGCCTATAATCCCGAGGTCGCCATCGAAGGTGTGCTGCTGACCATGTACGACGACCGCACCAACCTGGCCCAGCAGGTTACCGAGACCCTGCGCGAGCACTTCCGCGAACGGCTTTATAAAACTGTCATTCCGCGCAATGTGCGCCTGGCCGAAGCGCCCAGCCACGGTAAGCCGGTAGCCCTCTACGACGGCCGCTCCCGGGGTACCGAGGCATACTTCGAGCTGGCCGGCGAGTTCATGGCCCGCAACGGCCTCAAATCGGCTCAGCCGCCTGAGCGTAAGGCCGCTGCTTCAGTCCGTACTGAGGTACGCGTCCGCTTCTGGCCTTATTCTTCATAGGTTTACGCCTTACCGGATTAGCCATTTCCGCCCGATTTAAGGTTCGGGAATGGCAATCGATCGGTTTTGCTGCTTTGAGGTGAAGGGCTTCTGCCCTTGCATCCGCTTCGCAGAGGATTGCGATTTAACCCCGATGGGTGCGGGCTTCAACCCACATCCCGGGAAAGATTTCGCCGGATCGCTTGTGCCGGCCCACAAAAAGGACCCTGATGATGAGCACCGCCGCCGCTGACCAGAAACGCCGCGCCCTGGGTAAAGGCCTCGACTCCCTGTTGCCTCGCGTTCCCGCTCCCGCTCCTGCCGCCGGCTCCGAGCAGGCCGAAGCCGGCCGTCCCCGCGAGATCCCGGTTGCACAGATCGACCGTAATCCCTTCCAGACCCGCATCCATGTCGACGAAGAGCAGCTCAGGGAGCTGGCGTCGTCCATTACGGCGAACGGCGTCGTGCAGCCTATTCTTGTCCGGCCGCTGGCCAACGGCCGCTTTCAGCTCATCGCCGGCGAGCGCCGCTGGCGCGC